>SFKY01000060.1 GCA_004554665.1 Bacteroidales bacterium | reverse complement strand
AGTTACAAAAACTTTACGACATAACAAAGCCCTGGCTTGAGAAAGTCGGGGCTTTGCGATAAAAAAAAGAGGATGTGCCTATTTTGACACACCCTCTTTACGATGGCTAAATGCCGCATTTAGCTCAGCGGTATGTCTTTTTTTACCTTTTTACCTCTTTACCTTTCTTCCGTTTTGGCTGTCCGTTTCATCTCTAATCGGAAAACCAGGAGAGCTGTGGCCAAATATACAGCCACTTGAATCCATAATGCAGTACATACAGGCTGCAAGTCGGCGATGGTGGCACCCATCGAGTTGACCTGCAGGAATCCCCTGATGCCGTAGGTGGAAGGAAACAGCATGGCAAAGTACTGCCAGAAAGCAGGGAAGTTGCTGAGCGGCCAACTGATGCCCGAGAGGAAGAGCAGGGGGACGGATGTGAAGACGACCATGAGGATGATGTCTTCGCGGTGGCGTACGATATACGATAGGGTAAGCCCCAAGAAGACGCATGCCAGCAGGTATGGGATGAGCAGGTACAGCAACGGACCTGCCGTGGAGAGGCTGGTAAAGTGGAAGAATCGGGGAACACAGAGCGTGATGTAGGCTGCGATGGCGGCGTAGATCATGAAATAGCATGCCGATTTGCCGGCTACGATGCGTAGGATTCCTCCTCGGCGGCGGGCAATGGCCAGCAGCGGCGCATAGCCACGTCGCTCGTGAGCGGTTCCGGCCAAGAGGCCGATGCCAAGGAAGAGGGTCTGTTGCAGGATGAGCACCAATACACCGGGCAGGATAGCATTGCCGTAGCCGCCAGTGGCATTGAAGAGCGGTATCTCGTCACATTCTATCGGATGGGTGGCAATCTCACCGTCGCGCTCGGTCACGGCTCCTGCCTGTGCCACCTGTGTGCGGGCGTTGAGGTCGAGCGCCACGGCCTGGACCGTCTGGTAGATGGCCTTGTAGGTGAGCATCAGGCTCATGTCGCAGTACACGCCCACCTTTGTTTGCTCTCCACGGTTCAGGCGCATTGCAAAGTCGGGCGGAAAGTAGAGCACACCATTGACTTGGTGCTTGCCTACCAAGTGCTGGGCCTCGCTCAGATGCTGGCAGTGGTAAGCGGCGCGTGTGTCGGGACTGCTGTCGAAGAGGCGGATAAACTCGCGGCTCTCATGGCTGCGCGAGAGGTCGACTATGGCCACGGGTACTTCGCGCACCACCTCGTTGTTGTAGATCCAAGAGTAAAGCAGCGGGTATAATAAGGGGACAAGGAAGAAGAAAAGAATCACTCCCTCGTCTTTGAAGATGGCGCGCATCTCGTCTACCCATACGTCGCAGGCATCCTTAAGCCCTTGCAGGGCATGGTATGATGGTCTTCTCTTTTCCATAGCTTACGGTAGATAAACATATTGGAGCATGGCTCGCTTGAGTGGGCGCAGCACCAGGATGGGCAATGCGGCAAACAAGATGAGTGCCGCGATGTTGAGGTAGCAGTCGGACAGCGGATAACCGCCGAAGATGCTGGTCTGGTACACCATATAGTAGTGGCGCAGTGGGAATAGCTGGGCCATCGCCTCAATCATCGAGTCCATGGCAAAGACGGGGTAGGTGGCTCCACAGACCGAGAAACTGAGTACCGCCCACAGGGAACATACGCACATGGCCATGCGCAGCGAGGGCATGATGCCGAAGATGAAGATGCCGAAACCTTGGCTGGCGAGAACGGCCAAAAGGCCAATCAGAAGAATGGGGACAACACCTCCGGGATGAGGGAAGCCAAGGGCATGGTAAACATACAGTTCATATGCATAAAAGATGGACAGGAAGACCAACGTGTGGGGCAGGAGCTTGCCCACGAGAGCCTTCTTGATGTCGCCCCCGGCCATGGCCAGCCACTCCTTGGAGCGTCCGAACTTGATCTCGGTACCGATGGCGTATGGGGTAATCAGGAAGATGAAGAGCAGCAGCAGGCCCGGCACCATGATGGTGGAGAGGTAGACATTGTAGTCGGCCTGTGGATTGCCGATCATGTGCAGATCCACCACGATAGGCTGCAAAAAGGTCTGTATCTCACGCTCCGTCTTTCCCAAGGCTGATAGTTTGGCCGCTCCGGCGTTGGCCGAGGCGAGGGTGCAGACGGTCTTGAGATCCTTGAACAGGGTGGAGCCTGCCAACAAGGTGACGCTGCTGTAATAAAAGGAAATCTTGGGTTGTCGGGAAGCTTTCAGTCCGCTGGTGGTTCCTTTCGGTATCAGGATAAAAGCATAAATCTCGTTTTGCTGGATGCCCTTGCGTGCTTCGGTCATGGTGGCATATCGGGCGGCAACATACGAATTTTGGAAGGCATCGAGCTGCCGGATGATGGCACGGGAGGTAGAGGTGTTGTCTTGGTCTACCACACCGATGGGCATATTGGTAGGTTGCCCTTCGCCCATGAGCGAGGTAAAAAGCAGGGTGATAAAGATGGGAAACACCACCATACAAAACAGATAGATGGGGTGCGACCGTAAAATCGCACATTCGCGCAATGCTATGTCGTATATCTGTCTCAACATGTCGGTAGGTGGGATGCAAGCCACATCTATGGCTGGTCTTTACGGATGAGCGTCATGCCAGGGCGAAGGCCGTCAAACTGTTTAGTGGGTCGTGCCTTGACCTCGAATGTCTTGAAGTCGTATTGGCCGTTGGCCTTGGTGGCTTTCCATACGGCATAGCTGCCCTGGTCCTTGATATAGAAAACTTTCAGTTGGATGTCTTTCTTGAATGCCGGACAGTATGCCGTGAATGTGTCACCCACCTTCATCCCGTTGAGCTGGTCTTCGCGCACATTAAAGGTGCCCCACAGGTCGTCCATCTGCGAGATGCTCATGATGGGCGAGCCCATGCCTACCAGTTCGCCTACACGGGGATAGACCTCGCTCACCTCACCCTCTACTTGGGCAGTCTGGATGGTCTCACGCAGGAGCGATTTCACCACATCCACCGCACTTTCGGCTGCTTGGGCATTCTTGCGGGCTATGCGTCTCTCCTGTTCCCGTGCCCCATTCTTGGCCATCTGATACTGGCTCTGGGCTGCTTTTACCTGAGCCTCTGTCGCTTTGTAGGCTGCAAAAGCCTCGTCGCGCTTCTGGCCACTGATGACACCTTCGTTGTAGAGGTTTTGCATACGGTTGTACGTCTTTTGGGCAATGTCGCAGGCGGCCTGAGCCTGTTGGTAAAGCTGGTAGGCTGCTTGTACTTGCTCTTTGCGTGCTCCGGCATCGGTAAGGTCCTGCAGGGCTTGCGTAGCTTCGCCTGTGGCTTCGGCAACCCTCTTCTGTGCGTCGACCTCGGGAACCTCGAGGATGGCAAGCGTGTCGCCTTTGTGTACAAAGTCGCCTTCCTTCACCCTCAGTTCGACAATGCGGCCGGGGAGTTTGCTCGACACGCGATATTCGGCTACCTCTACTTCTCCCTGGATAGTCTCTGTGTCCTTACCCAGCGTGAGAAATCCTATCAAGGCAACAATGATGACCACTACCGTGAATCCCATCACGGCAAGGAGTATGTTGTTATGTTGTTTCTTTGCTGACATGTTCTTCTTAGTTTAAAATACCTAACGCTTTCTTTACGTTTACGCGTGAAATGTTGACTGCCACTTCTGCGTCAATCTTCTGGCTCAGCGCCATCTGCCAAGCTGTCTGCGCTGCCATGACGTCAGACAGTTCCATCACACCCTCCCTGAAGCCAACAGTGGCACAGCGGAGGTTCTCTTCGGCACTTTTCATATTTTGTTTGGCCATCTTATATCGTTTGAAGGCCTCTTTCAGTTTGTATTGGCTTTGGGTGACTTGCAGATTGATTTTCTCTTTCACATCTGTCAGTTCCATGCTCGCCATGTTGGTGGCAATCTTGGATGCCCTCACCTTGTAGGTGCCCTCAAACCAGTTCCATACGGGAATCTGCACCATCACGCCGATGCTCCACACGCCGGAGAAGTTGCGCTGGAAGCCATTGAAGACATTGGGATTGGAGACCAGGTAGCCTCCGGTTATGGCGATGTGGGGCAGATATTCCGAACGCACCAACCGTGTGGCCTGACGGCTCATGTCGATGGTGTTTTCGAGAATCTGTACCTCGGGTCTGTTCACGTATGTGGTGTCGTGTGTGTAGGTTTCTACCGTCAAGTCGGGCGTAAGACTGTCCTTGCGCTCGTCGGCCAGCGTAATCTGGCTGTCCATCGGCAACCCACATAATTGGCAAAGCATCATGCGTGCCAATGCCAACCCGTCTTCTACCTGGGTGAGCTGCATGTCGGCCTCGTTAACCTTGACATCCACCCTCAGACCGTCGGCCTTGGTGGCCACACCCTGCTTGATCATCTTGTGGACATCGTCACTCAGTCGGCCTACCAGCTCCCGATAGCTGCGTGAGAGCGATTCCTTCTGTCGCAACGAAACCACCAACCAGTAGGCTTGGTCGATATCGTATAAGGTGGATTGTGTCTTCAGGTCCACTTCGTTGGCCGCCATCTGTTTGCTGATGTCTGCCATCTTGTTGGCCGCCTGAATAGCGCCTCCCATGTAGACAGGCTGGCGCACCATCGCGGCACCTGTCCACACATTCTTGGTGTCTGTCTTGAAGGCATCGGTGATGGCATTTCCCACTTGGTCGCCGGCTTGCGAGATCAGCGGGCTGATTTGTCCTATGACGCCGCCCAGTTGCTGCGCTGTCTCGGGCGAGATGATACCTTGCTGCACCATGCCCGTGAGGATGTTGTTCATTTGTCCGCCCATACCTGTCACAGCGGTGGAACCGAGGCTGTTGATGGCAGAAATCTGGCCATCGCTGAGCAGAGAGATTTCCTTGCTGGTGTAGGTGTAGCCTCCTGCCACATCGAGCTTAGGCAAGTACTTGGTTCGTGCTGCCTTTTGCAGGTTTGTCGCCATCTTCTGTTTGAGCTTGGAGATGTTGAGCTGCTTGTTGTTGCGCAAAGCCAAGGCCCGACAACTGTCGAGCGTCAGCATCTGTTGCGCCCCGGCAGGCGAGAAGACGACGGTGAGTAGGAGAAGAGTGAGATATACCTTCATGCCTCTTAATCTATGGTGTAGCTCTTAGAACCAATCATATTGCCGTCGGCAAAGATGCTGACAGTGTAAGTACCCTCAACCAGTGCCTGTGTCACGTTCCAGTACATCGTCACCGGAGTTTCTTGTCCACCGTATTCCACGGTCTTCTTCATCGAAGCCTGCAGGCTCTTGTTCTCGTAATTGAAGTTGCCAGCGTTGCCGAGTAGTCCTCCCGTGGGCGTGACGATACGCACGTAGACCGTCTTCATGCCGCTGGCGGCTGTCACGTTCTTGGCCAGACTGAAGTCCACCTGTATACTCTTGCACTTCTTGATTTTTTTGGTTGCGTGCCCGCGCTTGTCTTTGGCGGTTATGGTGATGCCGATGGCATCGAGCTGGGCGGCGATGGCCACTTTCTCGGAGAGCGAGGCTTTTTCCGAATTCAGGCCCTGTATCTGGCGGGTGGCCTCTTCATATTGGCCTTTCACACGGGTGTTTTCTTCCACCAGATTCTGGTTGAGACGGTTCAGGGAGTCAATCTCCAGCACATAGCTTCTCAATACGGCCCTGACCGTGGCCAGCTCCTTCTTGAGGCGGGCAATCTCCCTTGCATCAGAACTTTTCGTTTCTTGCAGTTCTTTGAGCAAACGCTGGGTCTTTTCTTGTTCAGCGGTGAGTTGGGCGACAATAGAATCGTTGTTGATCTTGGTCATCATCTCACTATATTGGTCAGAAAACTGCCTATACTCGTTTTCCATCTCTTTCTTGTCTATCTCTGCCAGCTCCTGCATGGCTTGGTTGGCCTGTTTTTGCTTGTTGAGGCTCATGGCCAGATACACGACACTACCGATAAGCAGCGCGCCGATAACAATCAGAGGAATCAGAATCTTCTTTTTCATATCCTAAAGGGTCTGTGTTGATATACTAAATTGTCTTGCAAAAGTATATTTTTTATCTTAAATGATAAAAGAAATCACCTTATAAAATCTTTATTATATAAAAAATTAGCAATTTTGCGGAAATTTAGAACAACATTAAAATAATTTATGTATATTTGCAGACATCACGATTAGTCGATTTTACTATGGACAAGCGAGGTGTATTGTATCGCGTCTACGACCTGTATTATGACGGGTTTCGACGGATGACGTTGGGCAAAGTGCTATGGGCGGTCATCCTTGTCAAACTATTTGTGCTGTTTGCTATCCTCAAGGTCTTTTTCTTCCCCGATTTTCTCCGCACGCATGCCGAAGCGGGGCAGGAAGACGACTATGTGGCTACCGAACTGGTAAACCGAATCACTAAATAACCTATATATCATTATGTTCAATCATCTTTTATTAGACATTTCAGCCGCGACGGTCGACTGGTCGAGGGCACAGTTTGCCCTCACGGCCATCTACCACTGGCTGTTTGTGCCTCTGACCCTGGGACTGGCCGTGGTCATGGGAATCGTAGAGACTTGTTATTACCGTACCCGTAAGCGTTTCTGGAAGGATGCAGCCCGCTTCTGGCAGCGGTTGTTCGGTGTCAACTTCGCAATGGGTGTCGCCACGGGAATCATCCTTGAGTTTGAGTTCGGAACCAACTGGAGCAACTACTCCTGGTTTGTCGGCGACATCTTCGGAGCACCACTTGCCATCGAGGGAATCGTGGCCTTCTTCATGGAGTCTACCTTTGTGGCCGTGATGTTCTTCGGATGGAAGAAGGTTTCACCCGGTTTTCATCTGGCATCGACATGGCTTACCGGACTGGGAGCCACCATCTCGGCATGGTGGATCTTGGTAGCCAACTCATGGATGCAGTATCCGGTGGGCTGTACGTTCAATCCCGACACCATGCGCAACGAGATGGCATCGTTTGTCGATGTGGCACTGTCGCCCTACGCCATCGACAAGTTTTTCCATACCGTCACCTCGGCATGGATTATCGGTGCGGTCTTCACCGTGGCGGTGAGCAGCTACTATCTGCTCAAGAACCGTGAGCGCAAGCTGGCCATTGAGAGCATCAAGATAGGGTCTGCCGTAGGACTGTTTGCCTCGCTCATGGCTGCCATGACCGGAGACAACTCTGCCTACATGGTGGCCAAAGTGCAGCCGATGAAACTGGCGGCGATGGAAGCACTCTATCAGGGTGGAACCGACCAGAGCCTGACCGCCATCGCATGGGTGAACCCGTTTGGGCAGCCCGACTACCGCGCCGAGAAGGAGCCGCCTCTGCGCATCGGTATCCCCAATGCGCTCTCCCTATTGGCCACGCGCGACCTGCACGGCTTTGTGCCGGGCATAAACGACCTGTTGGATGGCTACGAGGCACCCGATGGCACGCGCGAGCTGTCTGCCGAGGAGAAGATGGCCCGTGGCAAGAAGGCCATCGAGGCTTTGGCCCAATACAGGGCATTGAAGAAAGACCCGGCAACGGCACAGAGCGATAGCCTGCAGGCATTGGCCGAGGCAAGCAAGGCCATCGTGGCGGAGAATATGCCTTATTTCGGCTACGGGTACATCAGAGACACCGCCGAACTGGTGCCGAGCATCCCCCTGTGTTTCTATGCCTTCCGTGTCATGGTGGGATTGGGCTGTCTCTTCATCCTCTTCTTTGCCGTGGCCCTGTTCCTGGTCTACCGCAAGGACATCGCCCGCTATCGCTGGTTCTTGGTGGCAGCCATCATCCTTGTGCCTCTGGGCTACATAGGCAGTGAGTCGGGATGGATTGTGGCCGAGATGGGACGCCAGCCGTGGACCATCCAAGACATGTTGCCGGTCAATGCGGCCATCTCCGATATCCGTGCCGGCAGCGTGGCGCTCACCTTCTTCATCTTCCTCGTTCTCTTCACGGCCATGCTGGCTGTAGAGGTGAGCATCTTGCTCAAACAGATCAAGCGAGGCCCCGACCATTCCGTGGCAGAGGCCGGACAAACGATAGAACAATAGTCACTTCTTAAATGATTCGAGTTATGACATATACATTTTTTCAGCAATATTGGTGGTTCCTTGTATCGCTGCTCGGAGCCTTGTTGGTCTTTCTGATGTTCGTGCAGGGTGCCAACTCCGCCATCTTCTGTTTGGGACGCACCGAGGCCGATCGCCGGTTGCTTATCAATTCCACGGGGCGCAAGTGGGAATTCACTTTCACCACCCTCGTTACCTTTGGTGGAGCGTTCTTCGCCTCCTTCCCCTTGTTTTACAGTACCAGTTTCGGCGGAGCCTACTGGTTGTGGATGATTATCCTCTTCTCGTTTGTGGCACAGGCTGTGAGCTACGAGTTCCAGAACAAGTTGGGCAACTTCTTGGGTCCCAAGGTCTTCCAAGTGTGTCTGGTCATCAATGGCGTGGTAGGTCCGTTGCTCTTGGGCGGTGCCGTGGCCACCTTCTTCACAGGATCCAACTTCCTGATAGACCATACCAGTCTGCTTGACAGCCTGCAACCCGTCATCAGCCGCTGGGCCAATGCCTCGTGCGGCCTCGATGCGCTGCTCAATCCGTGGAATCTCATCTTCGGCGCTGCCGTCTTCGTGTTGGCGCGCATCCTCGGCGTACTCTATATTATAAATAATGTGGACGATGCCGACATCCGGCTGCGTGCCCGTCGCCTCCTCAGGGTAGAGACCGCGATTTTCCTTGTGCTGTTTCTCACCTTCTTCGTCTATCTGTTGGTCAAGGATGGCTATGCCTACGATCCCGCCACAGGTGTTATCGTGATGGAACCGCTGAAGTATCTGCACAATTTCCTTGACCAGTGGTACCTCGCCGTACTGCTGTTGGTAGGTGTGGTCTTGCTGCTGTTTGGTATAGGCAAGACCGTCTTTGCCCAAGGTTTCGTGTATGGCATCTGGCCTGCTGGCGTGGGCGTGGTGCTCGTCGTGCTGGCCCTCTTGCTCTGTGCTGGATGGAACGATACCGCTTACTATCCTTCCACAGCCGATCTCCAGAGCAGTCTGACCATCGCCAATAGTTGCAGCAGCGAATTCACGTTGCGCACCATGAGTGTGGTGTCGTTGCTCGTTCCCTTTGTGTTGGCTTACATCGTCTATGCTTGGCGTGCCATCGACAAGCGCAAGATTACGCACGACGAGATAGAGAGCGGCGAGGCATATTGATAGGGTTACCTATCTGAAGCAGATAGAATCAGACAGATGAAGCGAAGTAGACCAATGAAGACATTCTGTTATCTCATGTGGATGTTGATGTTGCCCCTGTCGGGCATGGCGCAGACCGATACGTTGCGCCATGAGGTACTGGTAGAGACCAATATGGGCAACATACGCATGGCACTCTTCAATGAGACGCCTGTGCATCGTGACAATTTCATCAAGATGGTCAAGGAAGGCTACTACGACGGCATCCTCTTCCATCGCGTAATCAACCGGTTTATGATACAGACGGGCGATTCCACCACCCGGCATGCGCTTCCCGGCGACTCGGTAGGCGAGTACTCTCCTCCCTATACCCTCCAGCCCGAGATACTCTTCCCCCGCTACTACCATAAACGGGGTGTGGTGGCTGCTGCCAGGGAGCCCGATAATGTCAACCCTAACCGCGAGTCGTCTCCTGCCCACTTCTATATAGTCTATGGCCGTCGGTACACCGACGAAGGATTGGACAAGGTGCAGGAACGTATCACCAAAGCTACGGATGGCAAGGTGACGCTGCCGCCCGAAGTACGACAGTGGTACAAGGATCATGGCGGCACGCCCCATCTGGATGGTCAGTACACCGTCTTCGGCGAAGTGCTTGAGGGCATGGATGTGGTGGACCGCATACAGACGGTGGAGACCGACAAGCGAGACCGCCCGCTGCAGGATGTGCGCATCATCCGCGCCACCGTCATCAAATAGCGGCGCGCGCGGGCGCCACCATCTTCCCCCATCCTAAACGCCACCTTTACGGAGCTAAACATGGCATTTACGACCCCTAAATGCCATGTTTGGCTCCGTAAGTGTAATGGGGCTTTCCTACAGCTTCGTTAAAACTAATGTATCATGAACACAGTGGGTCCAGCGAAGATAAACGACTGTGATTTGTTGAATAGTTAAACCCCAATCGGTCATTAGCGTTATGATGATAACAACTCTTGTTTTTGAACAGATGTCTCTACGTTTTGAGGGCGCAATGGGGTTCCATTGTAACCGAAAAACGAAAAGGCATATGACAAAAAGAGAGTTTGTTTGCGCATAATAGTCTAATGGCCGATTTGGGTTAAAATGGTTATGCAGGCAACAGACAAAAGCTACCTGATAGCACAGGTTTGCTTTTGTCCGCTGGCCGAATGCTTGCATGACATTCGTGCAGTTATCGCTTGTTACTCCAACCCATGAAGCAAGAATCGTCTGAGATGTAGATGAATGATGCCGTCTGAATCTGCCCGGATAGCCGGCGGCATAGTGGGAAAGCTATATCTTTAATACTTATACATGTTGGAAATACGGCGTTTTATCTTTTATAGAAGATAAAATCCGAATTTTTATGACTTTTATCTTCTATAATCAACAAAAGGATGGGTGCTTGATAGCTACTGATTCGGTCGGCTGTATATTCCTATTTGGCGCCATGTTTTAGTAAATAGGGGTGGCGAGCTGGCCTTATGCTATTCAGTCACTGCATGATATGGGTCATAAAGAAGGGGTCGGATGCCAAAAAATGGGGTCGGATGCTTTGGCTGTCGGCGATTATTCGTATCTTTGCACCATGCGGACAGCGAGATCCGTATAGGGATAGTAGACTATGGTAAGACAATGCTTTATACTTTTCGGATGCCTGGCATTGGGTGAGCTCGTGGTAATGGTCACGGGACTGAAATTGCCGGCCAGTATCATTGGTATGCTGCTGCTTACACTCCTGTTGCAGTTGCGTATCGTCAAGTTGGAATGGGTGAGAGGACTCACCGATTTCCTGATAGCCAATCTCGGTTTTTTCTTTGTGCCGCCAGGTGTGGCCCTGATGCTCTACTTCGACCTTATCAGAGCTGAGATAGTTCCCATCGTGGCAGCCACGGTGCTGAGCACCATTCTGGTGCTGTTGGTGACGGGGCATACCCATCAGGTGGTAAGCAAGGGAGAGCGTAAAGTGGTGGACAAGTTGCACAAACACAAGGAGAAAGAGTGATGGAGGCGATACTGACCAATGAATATTTCTTGCTGGCGCTTACCTTTGGCGTGTTTTTTGCGGCCAAGGCGCTTCAGCGGCGTGTGGGTTGGGTGCTGCTCAACCCCATTCTGATAGCCATTGCCGTGATTATCGGTTTTCTGCTGTTTTTCGATATTCCCTATGACATCTATCACGAGAGCGCGCAGCTCATCGAGTTCTGGCTCAAGCCTGCCGTGGTAGCGCTGGGTGTGCCGCTATATCTACAACTCTCGTCTATCCGCAAGCAACTGGTTTCTATCCTCATGTCACAGATGATAGGCTGTGTGGTGGGAATCGTGAGTGTAGTGGCCATTGCCAAAATCTTTGGCGCATCCCACATTGTGGTGATCTCTCTGGCCAGCAAGTCGGTGACAACGCCCATTGCGATGGAGGTGACCCAGGCACTCGACGGCATTCCCTCGCTCACGGCGGCCATCGTGGTGATTACGGGACTGATAGGTGCCGTGGCCGGATTTAAGATGCTTGCCGTGGGGCATGTGCGCAATCCGATGGCGCTTGGCCTGTCGATGGGTGCAGCCTCGCATGCGCTGGGTACGTCGGCAGCAATGGATAAAGACGGTTTTGTGGGGGCATATGCCAGTCTGGGGCTTACGCTCAATGGCATCCTCACAGCCCTGCTTACTCCCACGGTCATCGAGATGATGTACCGTCTGGGACTCTGACGATATAGGGTGCAGCCCTTTTCCGGTCTAAGCCTACCCGGACGAGGTGCTCTTTGTGGCGTGACCCTACGACGAGAAGCTACAATAAGACTAAATATACAACATGTGGACAAAGATTATAAAAAGTGACAGCTGTGGGCTGACACGACATCTGTCGTATAGATGGGTGATGCTGGTGCTGTGTATAGGCATCGGCATGCCGGCTTGTGCCCAGCAACAGCATGGCAATGGTGTGGATGATGTGCTGGAACATGTGCCGATGGCGGTACTGCTGACCATGAAGGCTGCAGGTGTGGACAACGGAAAGGGGTGGAGTGAGACGGCTGTGGGGGCTGGCATGAGTTATGTGCTCACAGCCGCTGTGGTGTACGGGCTGAAGCATACGGTTAAGGAGTGGCGGCCCGACCATAGCGACCGCCGGTCGTTCCCCTCCGGACATGCGGCACTGGCCTTTGCCGGAGCTACGGCTCTGCATAAGGAGTATGGGCATGTGTCGCCGTGGTTGAGTGTGGGCGGCTATTGTGTGGCTACGGTTACGGCGGTAGACAGGGTGTTGCGCGACCGTCACCACTGGTACGATGTGGTGGCTGGAGCAGCTATTGGCGTAGCTGGCAGCGAACTCTCATACCTGGTGACACGCCGAGTGTTTCGGCGAAAGCAGGTGGACGTGGCCGTAGCGGCCAATGGGCTGTACGTGACGGTGCGGTGGTGATTCGGGGACTGGATGAGCCTGCAAGGGAACAATGCTGGCTCATTCAGCCCAAGGTGTTACCAACGCTCGTTGGCTAACTTGTGGCAGGCGGTATCGTAACCTTCGGTCAGTTCTTGCATGACATCAGCTACACTCTGGATGCCCTTGTGCCCGATGAGCGAGGCTATCTGTCCGATTTCGAGTTCTCCTTCGTCCAAGTCTCCTTCAAAAATGCCCCGTTTGGCGCGGCCTCGCCCTAATAGCGCGGCCAGTTGCTCGGCGGTGGCACCGGCCGATTCGGCTTCTTCCACTGCGGTGCGGAATCCTCCTGCAGCCAATCGGGTAGGCGAGAGCTTCTTCAGCAACAGGCGGGTGTCGCCCTCTTTCAGGCTGAGACAGTGGCGCTTGAAAGTCTCGCTGGCCGAACTCTCCTGAGTGAGTGCAAACCGGGTGCCAATCTGGACACCATCGGCCCCCAAGGCTTGCATGGCCACAATGGCCTCGGCTGTCGCAATGCCTCCGGCTGCAATGAGCGGGAGCTGGGTGGCCCGACGTACGGCGGGGACGAGGCAGAGCGTGGTGGTCTCCTCGCGCCCGTTGTGCCCGCCGGCCTCAAAACCTTCGGCTACGATGGCATCCACTCCTGCATCCTCGGCCTTACGGGCAAAAACAGATGACGACACTACATGTGCCACGATGATGCCGTGCTTCTTGAGCCACCCTGTCCAGCGCTTTGGGCTTCCGGCAGAGGTGAAGACGATGGGCACCTGCTCGTCCACAAGGATGTTCATGACTTTTTCCACTTCTGGGTACATAAGAGGCAGGTTGACGCCGAAAGGTCTGTCGGTGGCGGCCCTACAGTTGGCGATGTGTGTCCTCAACACATCGGGGTGCATGGAACCGGCACCGATGAGCCCCAAGCCGCCGGCATTGCTCACGGCTGAAGCCAGCCGCCAGCCGCTGCACCATGCCATACCGCCCGCGATGATAGGATACTCAGTTCCGAAAAGTTGGTTGATACGATTGGAATTTAACATGTTACATCTGATGTATGGTGATACTTGCAGATGCAAATATAGCGACGAAAGCGCTTCCGTGCAAGCATTGCGAGGAGAAATGTGAGGGCAACGGGTAGTGAAATAAGGTTAAATCGTTGCGATTTGGCAACTTTTGCCTTATCTTTGAGGTCTGTATCAATAAAAAGACTAAACTTGTATGAATATGACATTGATTATCATTCTGGTAGTTATCGTACTACTCGTGTTGTGGGCCATCAGCCTGTACAACAATCTTGTGAGATTGAGAAACAATCGTGAAAACGCATTCGCTAACATAGATGTGCAGCTCAAGCAGCGCTACGACTTGGTGCCGCAGCTTGTCGGCACGGTAAAGGGTTATGCCGAGCATGAGAAGGAAGTGTTTCAACGGGTGACAGAGGCACGTGCTGCAGCGATGGGCGCGCGTACTATCAATGAGAAGATACAGGCCGACAATGCGCTGACCGGGGCGCTGGCCGGACTGAAAGTGTCGCTGGAGGCTTATCCCGAGCTCAAGGCCAACCAGAATTTCCTGCAACTGCAGCAGGAAGTGGCCGACATCGAGAACAAGCTCGCTGCCGTGCGCCGCTTCTTCAATTCGGCTACACGCGAGTTGAACAATGCGGTACAGTCTTTCCCGTCCAATATCTTCGCCAAGATGTTCGGCTTCCAGAAAGAGCCGATGTTTGAGGTTCCGCAGGCCGAGCGTGCCGTGCTCGACAAGGCCCCTGAAATCAAGTTCTGAGGCCATGCGGTATGTAGGAATGTTGACCCAGATTAGGCGCAATAACATGATGAGCATTGTCCTGCTCATCATGTTTCCCGTCATTATTCTGGCCACGGTGTGGGTGTTTCTTGCCCTGCTCAACTATTTCGGAAACGGGTATTATAACCAGTACGGCGAGATGGTCTACCAGCTCGATGCGGCCACGGTCAACGCCTATTTCCTGTCGGCGGTGCCTTGGGTGGTTGGCGGTGTGGGACTGTGGTTCCTCATTGCCTACTTCTCCAATGCCTCGATGGTGAGGATGGCCACGGGAGCACGGCCTCTGGAGCGTCGGGAGAATCCCCGGGTATATAATATTGTGGAGAATCTGTGCATGACATGCAATATGGATATGCCCAAGATTAATGTGGTGGACGATCCGCAACTCAATGCTTTTGCCAGCGGTATCGACAAGGGGAGCTATACGGTGACGGTCACCACCGGAATACTGGATGTGCTCAACGATGACGAGTTGGCCGGTGTGATAGGCCACGAACTTACCCATATCCGCAACCACGATACGCGCCTGCTTATCACGAGCATCGTCTTTGTAGGCATTATATCTACTATTATGAGCATGGTGGTGCAGATGATGTATCATACGGCCTTTTGGGGTGGCGGCAACAGACGGAGCGATGATGAGAGAGGCAATGGGCTGTCGGTGATAGTGGTGCTCTTTGTTGGGCTCATTTGTTGTGCGGTAGCTTATTTCTTTACCATGATTACCCGTTTTGCCATCTCTCGCAAACGCGAGTATATGGCTGATGCGGGTGGTGCCGAACTGTGTGGCAATCCATTGGCGTTGGCATCGGCTCTACGCAAGATTTCGGCGCAGCCGGGGTTGGGGAGCGTGTCACGAGAGGATATGGCGCAGCTGTTTATCATTCACCCGTCGAGTTTGGCAAGCGGCGTGATGGGGTTCATGAACTCCTTGTTCAGCACCCATCCCGATACAGCCAAGCGTATCGCAATTTTGGAACAGTTCTGAAAAGAAATAGCATTTGGCAATGGCCGGCGTGAGATTATGATGCTCTGCCGGCTATTTTTTTTGTTTTGTGTCTTTCTTGTACTTTCTCGGCTTGTTGTTGAGAATGGTAAATATCCCACGGCATATCAATCTTCCCCGTAAATGCCACCTTTAGCTCGCTAATCATGGCGTTTACGGGGTCTAAACGTGGCATTTGGCTCACCTAAACGTGGCGTTTGGGTTGTGATTATGTATGCTATGGCGTGTCAGCTGGTTCCCTCGCCCTGTGGGCGAATGGAG
>SFKY01000059.1 GCA_004554665.1 Bacteroidales bacterium | reverse complement strand
GTGCTATTTGGTCTTTTCTTTGGATTCTTCGCATTTGTCCTTGAATATGCGAATCGGAGTTATGGGCAGAAATGGGGAAAGGTGCCGGTTGTCTTTAGAAAAATAATTCTGTTTTTCATGGTTCTTGCATGGGTTGTTGGGTGTTACATAGCAGGGCATATATAAGTTTATTCACAGCAAATACCACAGAGGGGGGGTAATTCACTGGAAAGACAAATACGAATGTAAACCTCAGGATCCCATTAGTGGATTGCTCTATGGTTTCAGGGGTGTTGTGGTAACAGGAGAAGAGATGAAAAAATCTGTGCAAACCACACAAATGATGGATAGGAACAATTCTATTTGTACTCAAGATGATAGTATAAATGTTGTATTGGTGATAGGTGAGTCCTATATTAAGCATCATGCAGGTATTAATGGATATGATAAAGCGACAACACCTCGTTTGGAAGAAGCGCAGAAAAGAGGCGAGTTGTTTGTGTTTAACAATGCTGTGACTCCCTATGCTTCTACGAGCAAGGTGATTAGAAATATCTTGTGTTGCAATAGTACGAGTCGTTATGAACAATGGTTTGCCTATCCATATTTTCTTGCAATTTTCAAGGATGCTGGTTATCAAGTGTTTTTATGGGATAATCAACGGTCAATGTCTCCTGGTGCAGGATTTACTTTCGCATTGAATAGTTTTTTATATGACAATGAGGTCAAGAAATTGTCATATACGAGGTATAATGAAGAGGGGTATCAATACGATGAGGAAAATAGTTTCCTCATCTTTTTTATATTATGCTGTATAAACTTTTCTACCGCTGTTTTGTGGTTGGTTATATTACCGTGAAGCCATTATTGTCCAGCCCTACGGGGTGTGCTGTCTCCCCCTCTGCTTGTTATATATAATACTCTGCGCTGTCCACGAGTCCTGCCCTGAGGGCGTACTTGGTGGCCTCGTGCAGGGTGTTGACGCCGAGTTTGCGGAAGATGTTCTTGCGGTGGGTGTTGACGGTGTGGAAGCTGGAGAAGCGCTTCTGGGCTATCTCGCGGGTGGTGAGGCCGAGGGCTATGTCTCTGAGTATCTGGGTCTCGGTGGGGGTGAGCGGGGTGCGCTCGGTCTTGGCGGGGGGCGGGGCGAGGAGCAGCTCGCTCACGCGCTGGCAGATGTAGCGCTGGTGGCGGGCTGCCAGGTGCAGGGCTTGGCGTATCTCGCCGAGGGGCGACTCTTTGAGCACCACGCCCATCTGGGCGCTGCTGGCGGCCACGGTGCGGATGAAGTCGAGGCTCAGGTCTTCGCTGAAGAGCAGCCACTGCGAGCGCGGAAACCGCTGGCTGATGATCTGGAGCTCGGCGGCGTCGCCGATGTCGAAGAGGGTGTAGTCGAGCACCACGGCGGCATCGGGGTGTGCGCGGAGCGCCTCGATGAGCTCGGTCTTGTCTGCCGTGCAGCGGTGGTCGAGGCCGAGCTGCTGGCAGAGGTGCTGGAGTCCGGCTTGTGTGATGCCCTGCCGGTCGGCGATGAGGATGAGCATGGGTGGGGGGGTCAGAACGACATCATGACGCTGAACCTCACGCCGTGGCGCTTGGTGTGGGGCAGTGAGTGGTAGTTGAGCCGGTGCACGTAGTCTACGCCGAAAAACTTGAAGATGTTGTGCACGCCCGCCACCAGCTCCATGTAGGGGGTGTGGCGGTCCATGAGGTGGGTCTCGGCGGGCAGGGCGAAGAGCAGGGGGTCGCCCTGGTTGCGCTGCAGGGTGGGGTTGTTCTTGTCGGTGAGGGTGCCCCACATGCCCTTGAAGGCGATGTACTCACGCCACTTGAGGTGCTTGATGAGGGGGATGCGGTTGAGCAGCTTGCCGCTGAGGTCCCAGCATACGGCCCAGAAGACGTAGCGGTCGTTGAGGAACTCCATGTTGCGCATCATAGAGAAAGTGTTTTCGTGCTCGAAGTAGGAGACGTTGACGGGGGGCATGATGAGCAGCGGGAAGGGCACCTTGCTCCATTGTGCGCCGGCGTTGAGGTGGTTGTCGAGATAGCCCCAGCTGCCCAGCCAGAAGCGCTTGTAGATGCCGGCGGTGGTGAGGTGCATCTGGTACTGGCCGCCGAGGAAGTGCTTGAGCCCCATGGTGTGGCTGAGGGAAAACTCGGGGGCATCGAGATTGACCGGCCACCGTTGCTGCTTGGTGTTGATATAGGTCTGGCCGGGGCAGAACTTGAGGCCCACGGTGAACTCGGTGGTGCGTATCTTCTCTACCAGCTGGCCGTCGGTGAGCCGCCTGAAGTAGAGGTCGCCGGTGGGCTGGTTGCTCTCGGCCTTGAGCTCGGTGTTGAAGCGGAATCCCCAGTCGGTCTCGTAGTTAAAGGCGAGCCGCTGGCGGTTGTAGAAGTACATCTGCTCCACCTTCTGCACGCGGAAGGCCATGAAGACATTGTCCTTGTTGTGGATGAGGAACTTGTCGGAGGGCGACATCACGTCGCGTGCGCTCTCAAAGGTGATGTTGCGCTGTGGAAACTCGAAGGGCACGTTGCGCTTCTTGTTGAGCGCGTAGGTGATTTCGGATCCGTAGTAGTGGTTCTTGGTCTTGCTGCCGTAGGCGTAGTAGCCTGTCCAGAAGAGGTGCTGGTTGAGATTGGCGGTGGTGCGGCCGCTGATGCGGTAGCGCATGCCGTCGACGAAATTGCTCGACACGAGGGTGTTGATGGGGCCGAAGTCGAACTTGCTCTTCTCCTTGCTGCCCGTCTCGACATAGTTTTCCAGGAAGGCCTTGATGCCGAAGAGTATCCACTTGTAGTTCTTAGACTGCTCCATGCGGTGGATGAAGGCGTCCATGGACGACTCGCCCTTGGTGAGTTCCACGGCGCGGTACTGGTCCCAGAAGGCCTCGTCGCGTATCATGGCGTCGGCCTCGTGCCGCTGCTTGGCCTTGCCCTTGAAGAGCTTGTTGGGCAGGTCGTCGAAGGCGTAGTCGCTCAGACGGGTGGTGCGTATGCAGACGGTCTTGGCCGACTTGCTGATGATGCGCATCTCGGCCACCATGTCGTCGGTCGTGAGCACCCACTCGCCGCTGGGCAGCTGGGTGTACTCTTGCTGGATCTTGAGGTCGTCGATGAAGTTGACGTCGCTGCGCTTGGGGATGGTGAGGTTGCACTTCTTGACGTGCAGGGTAGAGTCTGCCAGCACGAAGAGCTCGCCCCTGAAGCCGAAGTCCTGCTGGTTGTTGGGGATAAACTGCAGGTGGTAGCACAGGTCGCGGTCCACATAGACCGTGTCTTCGATGTAGAAGCGGTAGAAGGAAATGGCCGTCTCGCCGATGGGCGAGGTAAACTGGTACTGGAGCAGGCGGATGTGGTCGTCGTAGATGTCGACATCGGTGAAGACCTCCTTGAGCATGGTGTTGAGGATGTCGCCCGTCTGGAGCACGTTGTTGATGCCGTCGCTGCGCTGCCCCTTGATGATGGTCTTCTCGGTCTTGGGGTCCTTGCGGTAGACGTGCTGTGTCACGGTCTCGTCTACGGAGATGGGCAGGATGCGCTTCTTGTTGTAGGGGCAGGTCTCGACAAAGTCTACCAGCCACGGGGAGCGCTTGAAGATGCCCTGCTCCATGTCGGCGGAGGTGATGTCGTTGAGTCCGAAGGTGATCTTCTGGTACCTGTTGTACTGGTAGTAGTCGTGGTTCTCGAGGTGGGTGCGCTTCTTGGCGGCGATGACGCGGCGCATGAGCTCCACGGCGGGGTTGTCCTTGCGGCTGTACTTGCCCTTGCGGGCGCTGATGGTCACCTCGTCCAGACGCTTGGACTCTGTCTTGAGCTTGATGGTGAGGTGGGTGGTCTTCTCGTCTATGCGGATGGTCTGCGGCACGTAGCCCACCGAACTGATGGTGAGGCTCCAGCCGTTGTGCCGCTCGATGGTGAACTTGCCCATGCCGTCGCTCGACACCGCCACGTGGTGGCCTCGGTATGAGGCGCTGGCGTAGGGGATGGCGTAGCCGTCGTCGGCATCCAGTATCTCGCCCGTGATCGCGTCTTGTGCGTAGACACAGGTGGTGGATATAAGGAGTAAGAGCAGTGTGAGTGTGGTCCTTATCGATGTTGTCATTTTTTTCTCTGTTTGTCATCCGTTATGGCTCATCAATGATGAAAAAGCGCTGCAAAGGTACGAATATGTTGCGAGAAGCGAAAACTTTTCGGCGATTTTATGTTTTTTTCAGTCGTATATCCTACTTTTTAAATAAAAAATCGTTACTTTTGCAGCTGATGAAAAAGCATCTGCCGTTTTGGGCGACGATGATAGGCTCCGGGCTGGGCAGCGGATTCTGGCCTTGGGGGCCGGGCACGATGGGAGCCCTGCTGGCCACTGTGGTGTGGCTGGCACTGTCGCTGGTGCTCGATGCCGGAGCCCTGTGGGTGGTCACGCTGGCGCTTGCTGTGGTGTTTACGGTGCTGGGCACGTGGGCCACCTCGCGGCTGGAGCCTTACTGGGGTGAGGACCCCAGCAGGGTGGTGGTGGACGAGATGGTGGGCGTATGGGTGGCCCTGCTGCCCTGTCCCTGCGGCTCGGTGGGCTATGCGCTGGCCGCTTTTGTCCTCTTCCGCTTCTTCGACATCGTGAAGCCGCTTGGTGTGCGCAGTCTGGATCGCAGGAGGGGAGCCTTCTGGGTGATGGCAGACGACCTGCTGGCTGGTGCCTATGCGGCCATCGTGATAATATTGGCAAGATGGGTAATCTGAAACGGGCGCTTCTCACCTTCGGCAAGGCGGAGACCTCGGCCTGCCTTGCCTCGGTTGTCGACTTCGGCATCACCATCCTGCTTGCCGAAGTCGTGCATGTGTGGTATGCCTATGCCACCTTTGTGGGGGCGGTGAGCGGCGGTGTGGTCAACTGCTGCATCAACTACAAGTGGGTGTTCTGCCCCGAGGGGCTTACCAAGCGCGGCGTGGCGTTCAGGTACCTGGTGGTGTGGGGAGGGAGCATCTGCTTCAACACCTCGGGCACCTATCTCCTGACAGAGTGGACGGGAGCCAACTTTATCATCATGAAGACCCTGGTGGCCTGTGTCGTGGCCACGCTGTGGAACTACCAGATGCAGCGCGTGTATGTGTTTCAGACACGCAAGAAGCGAAACGAATAGTGTGAAAAAGATATGAATTACAGGGATTTTTTACAGAAAGTGATTTATGTGGTCATCAACCCGATTATCAGGGCGATGATCAGGATGGGCATCACCCCCAATGTGGTCACGCTGGTGGGATTTATGGGCAATCTGCTGGCCACGGCCTTCTTTGTCAAGGGGGGTATCGGTCTGCAGCAGGGCGACACTGCCTGCGGCATGGCATGGATAGGGTGGGGCGGACTGACCATCCTGTTGGCCGGTCTCTTCGACATGATGGACGGCCGGCTGGCCCGGCTGGGCAACATGTCGTCCACCTTTGGCGCCCTGTGGGACTCGACCCTCGACCGCTACAGCGAGATGGTGTCGCTCTTTGGCGTGTCGGTGGTGTTTCTCAGCAGCGGATGGTTTTGGTCGGGCATCGTCACCTACGCCGCCATCTTGGGCTCGGTCATGGTGAGCTATGTGAGGGCGAGGGCCGAGGGGCTCGGCATCGAGTGCAAGGTGGGGCTCCTGCAGCGCCCGGAGCGCGTAGTCATCACCGCCGTGGTGGCCATCGTCAGCGGCTGCACAGCCAATCTGTGGTGGATGGCCGCGGGCATGTGGGTAATAGCCGTGCTGGCCAATCTCACGGCCTGCTGGCGGGTGGCCCACTGCCGTAGGGAACTCGACAAGCGCGACGGCCATAGGTCGTAATGTCTTCTCTCTCTCGCTCTTTAGCAGCAAAAGGATATGTTCAGTATATACATTATAATATTGTATGGGGTGCTTGTGGCCTTGAAGCCTACCCGCAAGGTGGCGCTGGCCCTGATGCCGTGGCTCGTCTTCGCCTGCTCGTACGACTGGATGCGGCTGTTGCCCAACTACGAGGTCAACCCCATCGATGTGCGGGGACTCTATGAGGCGGAGCGGGGGCTCTTCGGCATCGCGGCAGCCTCGGGCGGCCATCTCATACCGTGCGAATACTTTGCGGCGCACCACTGTGCGTTGGCCGATGTGCTGGCCGGCTTCTTCTACCTCTGTTGGGTGCCTGTGCCGCTGGCCTTTGCGCTGTATCTCTATTTCCGGGGCGACTACCGTGGCTATCTCCATCTGTCCATCGCCTTCCTTGTGGTCAATCTGCTGGGTTTCTGCGGCTACTACATCCATCCCGCAGCCCCGCCCTGGTATGCCATGAACTATGGTTTTGAGCCCATACTCCATACGCCGGGCAACGTGGCCGGACTGGGGCGCTTCGACGAGCTCATCGGGCTGCCCGTCTTCCACGGGCTCTACGGCAAAAACGCCAATGTCTTTGCCGCCGTGCCCTCGCTCCATGCCGCTTACATGCTCATTGCCACCTTCTACGCACACTATACACGGCAGCGCCGGGTGGTGGTCGCCGCTTTTGCCACAATCTGTGTGGGCATCTGGTGGACAGCCGTGTACAGCGGCCATCACTACATCATCGATGTGCTGCTCGGCATCGCCACCACCATCGTGGGCATCGCCCTGCTGGAGGCCGTGGTCTTCCGCACCCGTGCAGTGAGTGGCTGGATGGAGCGGTATGTGGCCGCCATTAGGCGCTGACCCTTGTTTTTCATTCGCTAACGGCATAGGAGTATGTCGTATGGTTTTGTGGGAGTGCCCTCACTCCGTCTCTTGCCTTGTGGGGAAAGGGATGGCGTGAGGGCATCATCGTATCTTCCTTATATGGTTTTATTAACATTGGCGCCTTGATAATTTAACACTCGTTTACGTAGTTTTTGCCACGAATAGCAGTCTAACGGACAAAAACAGAGAACCAACATAGCATATAGATAAACGATGAAAAGACTGATTATCCAGATGGCGATGGCGGCCAGTGCCACCCTCGCTTCGGCACAGACCACACAGACACGCAGCGACTCGCTGCTGCTCGACACCCTCAACATCCACCAGTTGCAGGAGGTGGTCATCAAGGGCATGCTCCCCCATACCCGTCTCAAGGGCAATACGATGGTGACACGTATCACAGGCTCGGTTCTGGAAAAGGCGGGGACGGCCAACGATGTGCTGCGCCGGGTACCCGGTATCATCAAGAAAGGAGAAGACCTCGAGGTCATCGGACGGGGCAAGCCCGTGTACTATATCAATGGCCGGAAGGTGTATGATGGGGACGAACTGAAACGGCTGATGAGCGACGAGATAGCCAACGTGGAGGTAATCACCAATCCCGGCGCGGCCTACGATGCCACGGTGTCGGCTGTGGTGCGTATCAAGACCGTCAGGCGGCAGGGCGACGGCTTCAGTTTCGGACTCTTCGGCAAGTCTGAGCAGAGCCTCCGCACCGGCACCAACGACCCCGAGCTGCAGCTCAATGCCAATTACCGCTATAAGGGGGTAGACTTCTTTGCTTCTGCCAAGGAGTGGCGGTACACCACACACCAGTGGAGCGACTTGGGGCAGTGGACAAGAGACCCGACCACAGGCGAGGAACTCTTCAGGTACGAGGGGGCTATGGACTACAAGTGGAGGGGCATAGGCACGCATCTCAACACGGGGTTCAACTGGCAGATCAATGACAACCACTCGCTGGGAGCCAAAATCGACTACAGCGTCACCACCGATGCCGACACCCGAGAGCGGCTCGATATGACCAAGCACGATCATGGCACGCTGACGGAGACAGTGAAGAGCGACGGCACCAAGTGGAGCGACCGTCCGGACAACATTCTGGTCAACGCATACTACAATGGCAACGCCGGAAAACTCAACATCGACTTCAATACCGATGTCTATATCAACAACGACAACACCCACCAGTCGACCAAGGAGAACGCCACGGCCGACAGCCGTGAGGTGGAGTCGGTAAGCACGTCGAAAAACCAGATGGTGGCCACCAAACTTGTGCTCACTTACCCCATTGCCAAGGGAATGCTGAGCTTCGGCACCGAGGAGACTTTCGTCAGACGCGACAATGATGACCGCAGCACGGGAACCGGACTGCCCGACGCACGTTCCAAGGTGAAGGACGACACCTATGCCGCCTTTGTACAGTATGCGATGGCACTTGGCGGCAATACCCATGTCACCGCCGGATTGCGGTATGAGCATGCGGGATTCGACTACCGCGACTGCATCGATGCGGCCAACAATCTGCATCGCAGTTATAACAATCTCTTCCCGTCGGCTGCCGTTTCCACTGCTTTCGGCAAGGTGCGCTTATCGTTCAACTATGCCAGTCGCACGCAGCGGCCCTCGTTCTGGCAACTCAACAACTCGATGCAGTACCACAACCGTTATGTGGTGCAGCAAGGCAATGCCACGCTCAAGCCATCCACCGAGCATACCGTGGGCATCACGGCCATGTACAGCCTGCTGACGGTGGGTGCCAACTACAGCTGCTTCAACGACTTGGTCTGCAACTGGAGTGAGCAGATGAACGACGAGGGGATGATTCGCGTGAGCTACAAGAACATCGACCGCCCGCAGCGCCAGCTCAATCTCTTTGCCGTGGCCACCCGCACATGGGGCTGCTATACGCCGTCGTGGACGGTGGCTTATGTGAAGCAATGGCTCACCCTCGACTTCGATAATGGCCGCCGCTCGTTCGGCCGCCCCATGTGGGTGTTCAATGCCAACAATGCCTTCCGTTTCGCCCACGATTGGCAGCTGGAGGCCAACTCCGAATTCCATAGCAAGGCCAATTACAGCAATGTGGAGCTCATCAACAACTACTGGTCGGTGGAGACCGTGGTGCAGAAGTCGTTGCTCAAGGACAAGTCGCTCACCCTGCGGCTGTCGTGGCAGGATATGTTCCGCAAAGGCAACAACGATGCGTACATCGATTACGGTAGCTACAACATCTTCCAGACCAATAAGATGGATTTTAACCGGCTGGTCTTCACGGTACGCTACAATTTCAACGCCGCCCGAAGCAAATACAAGGGTACGGGTGCCGGACAGGATGCCCGCAACCGTATCGGGAGTAGCAGTCGCTGATAGATAAGGGCTGGGCCGAGGCAAGGCTCAGCCTTTTTTCATGGTGACCCACGTAAAAATATAGGCGGCAGGTGGTGGGCAAATCGCAAATTATTCGTAATTTTGTACGCGACAAATCCCACTGTTCCCCATTATGGACATCTACGAGGACATCCTGCACACCTACTGGGGCTATCCTTCTTTCAGAGGCATCCAGCGGCAGATCATCGACAGCATCGGGGCAGGGCGCGATACGCTCGGCCTGATGCCCACCGGAGGCGGCAAATCGCTCACCTTCCAGGTGCCGGCGATGGCCATGGACGGCGTGTGTGTGGTCATCACTCCCCTCATCGCCCTGATGAAAGATCAGGTGATGCACCTCAGGGAGCGGGGCATCAGTGCGGCGGCCATCCATGCCGGTATGTCAAGACAGGAGATTGTCGTGGTGCTCGAAAACTGTATTTTCGGGGGTTGCAAACTGCTCTATGTGTCGCCTGAGCGCTTGGCTTCAGACCTTTTCCAAGCCAAGCTCAAGCACATGCGGGTGAGTTTCATCACCGTAGACGAGGCTCACTGCATCAGCCAGTGGGGCTATGACTTCCGCCCCCATTACCTGCGCATTGCCGATATCCGCAAGCTCAAGCCCGGCGTGCCCGTGCTGGCACTCACGGCCACGGCCACACCACAGGTGGTGGACGACATACAGCAGCGGTTAGGCTTTGCGGAGCCTAATGTCTACCGCATGAGTTTCGAGCGTAAGAATCTGGCGTACATCGTCAGGGAGGCTCCCGACAAGAACGAGGAGATGGTCCATATCCTGCGGGCGGTGGCAGGGTCGGCCATTGTCTATGTGAGGAGCCGCAAGCGCACCAAGGAGATTGCCGCCATGCTCTGCGGGCAGGGAATAGGTGCCACCCACTTTCATGCAGGGCTCGATATCGCCATCAAGGACCAGCATCAGCAGGCATGGCAGCAGGGCGAACAGCGGGTCATCGTGGCCACCAATGCCTTTGGCATGGGTATCGACAAGCCCGATGTGAGGGTGGTGATACACTACGATTGCCCCGACTCTATCGAAGCCTATTTCCAGGAAGCGGGACGTGCCGGGCGAGATGGCCTCAAGGCCTATGCCGTGCTGCTCTACGACCAGAGCGACCGCCGCAAGCTCGACAAGCGCATCATCGACAACTTCCCGGACAAGGATTATATCAGGGATGTCTACGAGCATCTGGCTTATTACTATCAGATAGGTGTAGGGAGCGGAGGCGGCCATACCTTCAGTTTCGAGATAGACAAGTTTTGCCACACCTATCATTATTTCCCCATACAGGTGGATGCCTCGCTCAAGATCTTGCAGCGTGCCGGTTATCTGGTCTATGAGACCGACCCCGATGCCAGTGCGCGCCTTATGTTCCTGTTGGGGCGCAACGAGCTCTACCGTCTGGAGCAGACCTCGCCCGAGGAAGAGGCGGCCATCACGGCCCTGTTGCGCAACTACGGCGGCTTGTTCACCGATTACGTGTATATCGACGAGTCGCTCATCGCCCAGCAGAGTGGACTCACGCCCCATCAGCTCTACTATGTGCTCAAGAGCCTCTCGCAGCGCCGCATCGTCCATTTTATCCCCCAGCGCAAGACTCCTTATATCACCTACCTGCAGGATAGGGAAGACGTGGAGCGTGTGGTGCTCGCCCCGTCGGTGTACGAGGAGCGCAGGGAGCAGTTTGCCATGCGCATCCATGCCCTGTTGGCTTATGCCGAAAACCATGAGGTATGCCGTAGCCGGCAGTTGCTCGACTATTTTGGCGAGACCCGTTCAGACGATTGCCGCTGCTGCGATGTGTGTATCGCACAGTCCAAGCAGTCGTACAGCGAGGGCGAGCTGCAAATGCCCATCTCCCGCATCCGGGCGTTGCTGGACGACGGTGGCAGGCATCCCATTACAGACCTGCTTGCCCTCAACCTGCCCAAGCGGCTGCTCGATGCGGCGCTCCGTACAATGGTGGATGAAGAAATCGTGTGGATGGAGGATGGGGAGATATTCTTGAGCGAGTGAGGGGCAGGCTCACAGACCGTTTTATGGGTGAGGGCAACATGGTTTCCGATACTGCAAACTTATTCTATAGGTTTTTTGCGTACTTGGCTGGAGTGCCACGGCGTGGGGAAACGGTACGTAGGGGTATAAAAAAGAAGAAGACCCTCACGAGCCCCCTCCCTTACAATAAAACACTATGTACAAAAGTTATATTTTCAAAGTGATTTCTGCATGCAAAGGTAAATAATAAAATTGAATAATGCAAGTTTTTCGGAAAATAATTATACAAAAATAACTTTTCCGCGTACAACTTCCGTATTTTCGCCCGTCTCTTGAACTTTTTTAATGATTCGGATGCAGTATTCGCCTTCACCTACCTGCTCACGATAGCAGTCGAGCAGGTCGCCTCCGTGCGCCTCGGCCACGTAGGCCACCTCAAATCTTCTCACCCGATGGGTCTGATACCAACTGATAGGAAACAGGTCAAGCATGTGCTCGATATATTTCACGCTGTTGATATGGCCGTTTACATCCACATCGCTGTAGTTGGTCTGCACTGTCCTCACCAATGTCGCGCCGTCGCCCATCTTCACCCTCGCCGGTTTGGCGATGGGGCAGGGCTTTTCTGTCTCCACGTAGTCGAGAATCTGTCCGTCGCGCATGGCCAATATGTCCACAGGCTGCCGGGTCTGCATGTCTATCATGGCCCACACGCTGCGGCCATAGCCATACACTTGACCGTCTTCGCCCGTTACGGCAAAGTTGCGGCTGGTAAAGAGCCGCATGGCGCTCTCCACCCATGTCTCCACATAGAAGCGGTCGTAGGCTTTCGGCATCTCCTCCATCTCTATGACCAGTCTGGAGAGCACCCACGTGCGGTGTAGGGGCATAAGATAGTTCATGCCGAAGCCGCGGTCGTTGGCATGGAAATCAGCCGCATTGAGTAGATGGTTGCCCAAATGCCCCATGAAGAGGCGGTTGGAGAAGTCACAGTGGAAAGGTTCTGCGAGAAATGGATATTTACCTGTCTTTTCTGTCATATTATTGTTTCCGGCAGCCGTTGGGGCTGTCGGGATAGGTGCAAATTTAATACAAAGTTGGGTGAAATGCAAAACGAAAATCATATTTTTTTCGATTTTGTTGATGGCCGTGAAAATACATCCATCGCATCTGCGCTTCGTAAAGGTGGCGTTTACGAGGCCTAAATGCCACCTTTGGCGCGCCAAAGGCCACGTTTGGCTATGGGGAATGTCATGATGGGTAGAGGCCTTGACCAGGACTGGATCGCTGCTGGTAGGCTTGTGATGAACAGGTCTTGGGCTTCCGCAAGTGTGAGAGTGGGAAACGGGTGCTCTTGATTTCTATGATTTTCCTGCCCCGGAGGATGAAAAAACAGATGATTTTATTTTGTTCTCCCCCCGATTTGCAGTAACTTTGCATCCATGAAGCAAGCTATGATCTTCGCGGCAGGCTTGGGCACCCGTCTCAAGCCGCTCACCGATACCATGCCCAAGGCACTGGTAAGGGTGGGAGATAAGCCACTGATAGCGCATGTCATCTTGCGGTTGCGCGAGGCCGGTTTCTCGCGCATCGTGGTCAATGTCCACCACTTTGCCGACCAGATAGAGGCGTATCTCGATGCCCAAGACCACTTTGGCCTCGACATCCGCATCAGCGATGAGCGTGCCGCCCTGCTCGACACGGGCGGCGGCATCAGGCATGCCATGCCGTTCTTCGATACTTCAGCGCCCATCCTTATCCACAATGTCGATATCCTGAGCGATATAGACCTTGCCCGCTTTTACCAGTCGGGGCAAGCGTCCGATGCCATGCTGCTGGTGAGTCCACGGCAGACACAGCGCTATCTGCTCTTCGACGATGAGGAGCGGCTCTGCGGTTGGACCCATCTCGGCACAGGCGAGGTGCGGAGCCCCTATCCGGCGCTCGACCCGGCCGCATGCCGGCGCTACGCCTTCTCGGGCATCCATCTGTTTTCGCCATCGCTGTTTCCCCTGTTGGCCGACATGCCCGATCGTTTCGGCATCATCGACTTCTATCTCCGTCATTGTGCAGCCCGGTCTATCCGTGGCTATGTGCAGCCAGGCCTGCGCCTCATGGATGTGGGCAAGGCAGACACGCTGGCCGAGGCCAACGACTTTCTGAAAACCATTCAATAATATCAAAACCCTATACCCAATGCAACAGAAGATTATAATACTCGATTTTGGTTCGCAGACCACACAGCTGATAGGCCGTAGGGTACGCGAACTCGACACCTTCTGCGAGATTTTGCCGTACAACAAGTTCCCCAAGGACGACCCCTCTGTCATAGGTGTCATCCTGAGCGGTTCGCCCTATTCGGTGCACGACCCCGAGGCGTTCAAGGTAGACTTGGACCAGTTTGTAGGCCGTCTGCCCGTGCTCGGCATCTGCTACGGTGCCCAGTTTATGGCGCACACGCTGGGCGGCAAGGTGGAGAAGGCCGACTCGCGCGAGTATGGCCGTGCCCATCTGCAGACTGTAGACGCGGAGAACCCGCTCTTCCGTGGCTTCGAGCCTCACTCGCAGGTGTGGATGAGTCATGGCGACACTATTACCGCCATTCCGGCCGATTGTCGTGTTATAGCCTCTACGGCCGATGTGCAGTATGCAGCCTATGCCAGCACCACGCATCCGCTGTGGGCGGTACAGTTCCATCCCGAGGTGTTCCACACCGTGCAGGGCACACAGCTGCTGCGCAACTTTGTGGTAGATATCTGCGGTTCCAAGCAGGGCTGGAGTGCCGCCTCGTTTGTCGATACCACCGTGGCAGAACTCAAACAGCAGGTGGGCGACGACCGTGTCATACTCGGTCTGTCGGGTGGCGTAGACTCGTCGGTGGCTGCTGTGCTGCTCAACCGCGCCATTGGTTCCAACCTCACTTGTATCTTCGTGGATCACGGCATGCTCCGCAAGAATGAGTTCCGCGATGTCATGCACGATTATGAGTGCCTTGGCCTCAATGTCATCGGCGTAGATGCCAGTGACAAGTTTTTTGCCGATTTGGCCGGCGTGACCGATCCCGAGCAGAAGCGTAAGATCATAGGACGTGACTTTGTCGAGGTGTTCAATGCCGAGGCCCGGAAGATAGAGGGTGCCAAGTGGCTGGCCCAGGGTACCATCTATCCCGACCGCATCGAGAGTCTCAACATCACGGGCAAGGTCATCAAGAGCCATCACAATGTGGGCGGTCTTCCCAAGGAGATGCACCTCCAGCTCTGTGAGCCTCTGAAGTGGCTGTTCAAGGACGAGGTGCGCAGAGTGGGTCGACAACTTGGCATGCCGGAGCATCTCATCACCCGCCATCCATTCCCCGGTCCGGGTCTTGCCGTCCGTATCTTGGGCGACATCACCCCCGACAAGGTGCGTATCCTCCAGGATGCCGACGACATCTACATCCGTGGCCTGCGCGACTACAAGGTGCGCCTGTCCGGCGAGGAAGCCCGTAGGGTGCTGGCTGCCGGTGTGCCCGCGGCCATGACCGACGGCGAGATAGAGGTGTCGCTCTACGACCAGGTATGGCAGGCCGGCACCGTGCTGCTCTCTACCGTGCGCAGTGTGGGTGTGATGGGCGACGAGCGTACCTATGAGCATCCCGTGGCACTACGCGCGGTGACCTCGACCGATGCCATGACAGCCGACTGGGCACATCTGCCTTACGACTTTATGGCCAAGGTGAGCAACGAGATCATCAACAAGGTGAAGGGAGTGAACCGTGTATGTTACGACATCTCCTCCAAACCGCCTTCGACCATCGAGTGGGAGTAGAAATCGTGGCTGAAGCACCTTTATCCACAGCGATGTGACAGATAGGTGAAGGCAGCACGAATCCACAAGACAATCATATAGTTAAGCCACCATTTGAGCTCTGAGAAAAGGGCGCAAGTGGTGGCTTTCTTGTTTTTGATAATCTGTGGATTTGAGTAGGCCGTCCCCTAAAAACGTCCCCTCTCGTCCCCTTTTAATTATGAGACTATATGAAGATAACATTCAATCTAAAAGAGCCTAATAAGGCAGAATCATTGATTCTCTTATTCTGTCGATGGAACGGGAATCTTGTTAAATTAAGCACTCGCCACCGTATAGAGTGTAAAGCGTGGAATAAAGAGAAGCAACAATGCCTCTTAAGCAAATCAAGGTTTTCTGAAAAGACCAATTCAGTCAGTGAGAAAACCAACAAGTTTATCAACTCTTTAAAAGACTTACTATGCTTATATTTTGAGTCCGAGAAATTCAACGAGGATACAACAGCGTTATTATCCGTGAAAGAAACACTTGAACACCTTATTGATACTCTCGTAGAGGCGGAAGATGCTGAGGTCGAATCCCTTCGTCAGACACCAATTGACTTCTTTAAAAAGTATGTGGAACAGAAACGAATAGACCCTCATACCGGTCGTTACATCGCTGAAAGAACTAAGATTCACCAACGGACAGTGATTCATCGTTTGGAAGCCTTTCTTGCCGATACTCATCTTCCCAATGATTTCTCCACCTTTACCTCCCAAAAGTTTGATGCCTTATTCACAGAATGGTGTTATGCCACGAAGAATTACAAACAGAATACGGTTTATGCAACATACGGCGTTCTGAAACCGTTTCTAAATGCAGCAAAAAAGGAAGGATTACCTTTATCTGATGGTTATATGAATCTTAAAGGAAAATGCAGTGATGTAGATGCAATTTATCTTTCTGAAGAAGAAATAGAGAAAATCTATAGACTGGATATTCCGAATTTAATTGAAAAGGGTGAGATAGACTCCAAATCAACAATAGAAGAAACGAGAGACTTATTCATCGTAGGGTGTTGGACTGGACTACGTCGTAGTGATTTAAGTAGGCTAAATAAGGCATATTTCGATGTTAA
>SFKY01000058.1 GCA_004554665.1 Bacteroidales bacterium | reverse complement strand
GAATTGCCCGACTCGTATGCCATATAGGTTTCGACATTGATTTCGCAAGCCTTGGCGATGTCGCTCGGTGTGAGGTCGAGCGCGTCGCGAAGCCCCTTGAGGCGATGAGCCACTTGCTCAATAGCATTCTTGTTGTTCATAACAAAATATTATTAGAATCGAACTACAAAGATAGCATAAAAATTGTAGAAATGGCAACAATTTGTCGGTTTTGGTGCTGTTTTGGAGAAAAAACTGCAATATTTGCTTTGCACTGCTCTCACCTTGCACTATCTTTGCATTCAAATTACAACAATGGAAGCATTTCAAACACACATTCTGCCCAACGGGCTGAAAATCATTCATGAGCCTTGCCGCTCTGGAGTGGCATATTTCGGTGTGGCTGTAAATGTCGGCAGCCGCGACGAAGACGCATCTCTGCTGGGGATGGCTCACTTTGTGGAACACACTATCTTCAAGGGCACCAAGCATCGCAAATCATATCATATCGTAAACCGCATGGAGCGCGTGGGCGGCGAAATCAATGCCTACACTTCCAAGGAGGAAACTATGGTCTATTCGGTGTTTCCTTCGCAATACTACGACCGCGCTATGGAACTTATCGCCGACCTGGTGCAGCACTCGCAATTCCCGGCAAGCGAACTCAACAAAGAGCGCGAAGTGGTGCTCGACGAGGTAAATTCCTATCTCGACACCCCCTCGGAAGCGGTATATGACGATTTTGAAGACTTGCTCTTTGCCGGCTCCGGTCTCGGGCACAACATCCTGGGCTGCGAGACAACTCTGCGCACTTTCACACCCGAAATGTGCCGCACGTTCATCGACAGGCATTATGTGCCGGCAAACATGGCGCTGTTTTCTGCCGGCGACATCGACTTCGCCCGCCTGTGCCGCCTTGCCGAGAAGCATTTCGGCTCGCTGAAAAACGAGTTGCAGCGCATCGAGCGCGTGGCTCCGCAAGTTGTAGCCCCGTTTCACATCAAGCGCGAAATCGACGGCTACCAGTCGCACACCATCTACGGCGCGCAGGTTTTCGGGATGTATGATTCGAGAAAATATGCCCTCACTTTGCTCAACAATATCCTGGGAGGACCCGGAATGAACTCACTTTTCAACCTCTCTTTGCGCGAGCGCAGAGGATATGTCTATACCGTTGAGTCATCGACTACTTTGTTCACCGACTCCGGCGAGTTTAACGTGTATTTCGGCTGCGACTCCCACCATGTGAAGCCCTGCCTGCGGCTCATAGGCGGCATTATCGAGGATATCGCCGAGCATGGCATATCGGCGGTTGCCCTCGACCGCGCCAAGCGGCAATACACCGGACAACTGCTCATCGCGAGCGAAAACCGGGAGAGCACATCGCTGTCGCTCGGCAAAAGTATGCTGTTTCACGGCAAGGCGAGCACCATCGCCGAGATTTCCGACCGCATAAAGAATGTGTCGAGCGAGGAGGTGCGCGAGGTGGCTTCGCTAATCACCCCCGACAAAGCCTCGACACTCACATTTGCCTAAAATAAAGTCAGCCGAGACAAGTGGTGCCTCGGCTGACTGCTCTATTGTTGGGTTGTTTATTTCACAATCACTTTTCTGGTCGTACCATCGCTCATGCGTACGATGTTCACACCGCGCTCCATACGGGCACGTCGATCGCCGGCAATGCCGTACACGGCAGTGACGGTAGCCGCCTCGCCAGCAGTCTCGACATTGTCCACCCCCGTAGCGTCACCCCATCCTATGGCTATCTTGGCCTCTGTGTCAGTGGGTGTGTTGCCATTGCCTACGAGATAGGCACGGTTGGCGGGGATTCCCTGCCCATCATTGAGGCGGTAGAAGCCTACGCCGTGGTTCCTGTTGGCCAAGACATACACGTCTTGCGTAGGACGATTCTCGGGAGCGATGCGCTCCACGGTACCACGGAGAACATTCGCCTCAGGAGCATCGGCCTTCTTGCCTGTGTACCAGAATGTAAACTCGGTATCTGTCTCCACATCGGCATGGAGGAGGAAACCCGTATTGGCCGGCATCACCTTTCCACTATAAACATCTGTGATGGCCGTGTGCCCATCCTCGGAGTATCCTGTCACCACCTGCACCTCTACGCCTTCGGGTATCCACGCATTGTAGGGCAGGCAGATGGTGGCGTACTTGGCGGCTGTCGTGACCGTAGCGATGTAGCTCTTGCGGTGCATGATGCGGTCTACTATATCCTTCAGCTTCTCAGTATCGGTCTTGCTGGTGGAATAGACCGTATTGGTCGTCTCAAGCAATATCTGCTCCAACTCCGCTTTCATTTCCGGTTCCTTTTCGAAGTAGCCCTTGTAGTCCCCATCATTAAGCAAGTTCTTTGCTGCATCATAGGCTTCCACATAGGTGTTATAGGCTATCTGCTGTGCCTCGGATATGAAGAGCCAGTCATTGTAAATGGTGCGCGAATCGTTTTCTGCGCCTGTATATGAAGTAGGATTACCATTAGCATCTACCTCTACATTGAAATGGTGGTTAGCTTTACCACTAATAGTCCTATATTCCGCATCAAACTTATAGGCGCCCGAGGTTGTCGTGGATTCAACTATAGTAAACTCTGTAGCTCCTCTATAATCAGTTTTCTCAATTATCCCGACACCACCATCAAGAGAATTGGACATCCTTATCCTATAATTGCCTTTTGCAAAGGTTATGGTACCAGTTGTATTACCATTATTCACTTCCCACTTCTCTGCGGAGTTGACATCTGTTACAGACGGTTTGGCATCGGCCCCACCCGTAATAAAGGTTCTTGCACCCACATTGTAAATATAGACACCTTTGGCATCTCCTGTTGTTTCGCTTTTTGCTTTTTCCAAAGTCTCTCCTTCCCAGAAAGCAGCCTGTGTGGCCGGGGTGAGGTTTTCTGTGGGAAGTGTACCCGAAATTGCGAAGGTGGCGATGACAGGTACATGGTCGCCGAGCAATGTGCCATCCGTTTTCTTATAGTTGTCGGCATCAAAGACGAGGTCTTTCAGCTCCAGCTTCAGCGAGCTGCCCTTGGGGGTGAGGTAGAAAATCTTGTCTACTATCTCTCCCGTCTCATAAGCCTTGCTGCTTGTCTTCTCAGACACCATCAATGCTTCACTGGGATAGGTAGGATACGTGCCTTTCTGGAACTTCTCTACCCACGCGTCTTTGATGTCGTAGGTGGCAGACAGCGGGGTGATGAGGTTATCCACCAACTTATTGCGGGTGTAGCGGCAGTTGGTATCGCCCAGAATGAGCTTCGGCCGGCCACAGAGGCAGCCCGTTTCGCCGTAGGTACATTGCCCGTAAACACATCGGCAAAAGGCCGGTTGCCACCACCTCTTGCATGACTCCCCACCGCCCGATAGAGTGTCCGCAGGGAACGGAGGTAGCAGGAAGCGGTGTTTCTCGTTACGCCCCGGTCGGCCAGCCATCGTGCATAGCCACACACCAGACGGGACGTAACGGCCCCCAGCGACACATCCGTACCACCCAAAAACGATGAGAAGGAGCGGAGTGCCGTAAGATAATTGCCCACGGTACTACTGCTACGCAGGCCAACGAGGTGTGAGGCATGCCTCCTTGCCAATGCCACAAACCCTAAACGCCTATGCTCCACATGGGAGTCCACTGCCCTGCCCGAAAGAGGCTCAAAATACAGGGAGGAAAGGGGAAACAAACGATTGAAGTCCATTTTAGCTTGTTATTTCGTATTGACTTTTATCCATGTCCGTACCCTCCGTGCTTCCATAAGCGATGCAAGCTGCCGTCCCACATGACTCATGGAGCCCGAAGGGAGGTACAGGTCCATAATACAAAAAAGACAAACAGAGAAGGCTAACAGACTGTTAAAAAAACTATATGCCACCTTTAGCGTAACCAAATGCCATGATTAGCGCGCCAAAGGTGGCGTTTACGCGGGCTAAATGCCACCTTTACGATTTGCAACTGCCATCCACTGAGCGATTCTTGCGCAACTTGCGGACAGCGTTTTCCAAAGACTCGGTAGGTTCGATGATGTTGTAGGACGAAGAGAGTCGCCGTCGCTTCCCATCGCACTTGAACCCAAATCGGTCATTGGCGTTATGATGCTAATGACCGATTTGGGTTGAAACACATCTCGCTGCCGATAAATGACGAGAAAGGTGAGCGAGATTTGCTTATATAATAATATGGAATAGCCAACGAGGCTTGGCAGGCGGTTAAGGAAAGCCTTAACGCGCCAGCCAAGCCTCGGGATTGAGCCGGGAAGAACCCCGACGCAACTGGAACTGCAGCACCTGGTCGGGGCCCACGGTGCCCAGCGTCTGGCGAGTGGACACCCGCTGCCCCTTGGAGACACAGACGGAACCGAGGTTACAGTAAAACGAGATATAACCTCCGTGGCGTACCATGACAAAAATGGAGCCCTGCCAGTGGTACACAGCACTTACCTCGCCATCGTAGATGCTCCGCACGGCGGCACCGGGCTGGCCAAGGATGTTGATTCCCTTGTTGTCGAGCGTCACTCCTTTCAGTCCCTCCACCGCATATTGGCCGTAATGGCTCACCACGCGGCCCGACATGGGCATGGGCAGACGCCCCTTGTTGGCCTCGAAACCGCCACTGAGCATACGGTCTGCCGAAGACATGCGCGTGGCCTCGTCGGCACGCTGACGGGCAGCAGCTATCTGGCGACTGCTACGCTCCTTGTCGGCAGCGGCCTTGCGCTCTGCAGCCTCGCGGGCTGCACGGGCTTCGCGGGCTGCTTGCTCTGCCCGCGCGGCTGCTTGGGAGCCTTGGGTACGCGCAGCTTCGTCGGCGGCAGCTCGGGTACGGGCCTCGGCCTCACGGGCAGCAGCCACCCTACGGGCATTCTCGCGGGCTTCGGCCTTGCGGCGTGCCAGTTCTTCAGCCTTGCGCTTGGCAGCGGCCGCAGCAGCAGCCTTGCGCTTGGCTTCCGCCTCGGCCCGGGCACGTGCCTTGGCCTCCTCTTCGGCCACCAAACGGTCAATCAGGCTATTGAGCGACTCGCTCTTGCGACGCTGCTCGGCGATAATGGACTGAATGGTCTTCTGCTGACGCTGCAGACCCTTCACCGCATTTTGCTGCTCGGTCTGCTTGGTCTCCAACTGGGTGCGTGCCTGGACACTCTGTTGCAAGAGTCTGTCCTTGCTTCCACGCGCCTGTTGCAGTTGTTGCTGCTTGTGCGAGACTTGCTGCTGCTTGTCTTGCAGCATCTCTCCCTGAGCCCGCTGGTACGTGGCATACTGACGGGCAAAGCGCATACGACGGTACATCTGGGTGAGACTCTGGGCAGAGAAGACGAACATGAGCCGGTCTTGCACCGTGTGGTGACGCGCCATGTAGCGTACCGAGCGCACATAGCGCTGCCGGCACTCGTCGAGTTGGCGCTCGAGCATGGCAAGCTGTGAGGTGAGGAGCTGGATATTACCATCAAGATGGGTAATGTCGCGGGTAATGTCGTCTATGGAGCGCTGCTGCTGACTGATTTCACTGTTGATCACCATGAGATCCTTCAGTCTGCGCGACACATCGGCCTTGTTGGCCTTCAGCGCCTGCTCCTGCTGACGTATCTTTTTCTGCACGGCGGCCCGCTGGTTTTGCAGTCCTTTGATAGAAGTAGTGGCGGCCTGCTTGGTCTTGGCCTTTTTCTTGGTCGTCTTCTTAGAGGTCGTGCGCGTAGTGGTCTGCTTGGAAGTGGACTGCTTGCGCTGGGCGGTCAGCGTAAGCGGCAACAGACTGAACAGAAATAACAGAAGGAATGTGCGTATCATCACTGCAGGAGGATAAATTTATCGAACACGTCGGTAGCTTCTATCTTCTTGTATTTGGAAGACAGCGTGGTGCGGGCATCCCACTTGGAATCTGTACCCAGACGACCCAGGTTGAGCGTGATGGTGCCCTGCTGGGGTGTGCCCGTGGCGTTGGTCGTAAATGTAAACGATTGGGTCGCAGGGAAGAACTTGACTCCTAAGGGCTGGAAATCGGCGTATTTCCATACCAACGAAGAGGTGCCGTGCTTGGCGCTTTGATACGAAACATGTGCGGAAAGGATGCGCGAGAGGTTTCGGTCGGCTTCCCAACAGAATTGCAGCTGTCCTTGGGTATAGGTCACAGGTACTGTAGCACCATTGCCCGACAGGTCGGCTTGGAAGCGGGCAAGGTCGGCCTCGCTTACACGTTGGGTTCCGGGCAGCAAAAGTTGGTTCCAGAAGAGCGACTGCAAGCTATAGAAATCGAGGCCGTTGTCACGGAGGAAGTCGAGCTTGCTATAATCGGCCTTGATGTATTCGTGGTGAATCCGATCGACCACCAACACGTAATCGGGGGTAAACTCCAACCGCCCCACTTCACTGCCCAGAATGGGGATGAATATCTGCAAACGGATGACCTCGTCGCGACGCATTCGGAGAGCACCGGGGAGATTCTGGTCGAGTTTGCCAGCCTTGATGCGGAAAGTCATGTCGGCCACGATATCCTTTTGGTACAGCCGCTGGTCTGCCACTTGCTGCACAAAGCGGAGCGGCGCTGCCACTTCGGAAGCATCAGACGACTTTGAAGAGCCTGTCGAAGAAATCTTGGTGCCAGCCATTCGCTGGTGAGAAGCACATGCGGTAAGGGTGGCCAACAACAGGAGGGCACACCATTTATGGATTGTTTTTATCATCATCTGCTATGTATTTTTGTAACTGTATCTTCTTTGGCAACTGCGCACTTCCTCCCCTTGCCTGCAAGGCTTGCTGCCAGAAAGCCACAGCTTGCGCTGTCAGGCCGTTTTGGACATAGATGTCGCCGGCATGTTCAAGCACTACGGCACTGGGCTGCGAATGGGCAACAGTATCGTTGGCCAACGCTTGGTCTATATAGATTTTGGCCTCTGCGTATCGCTCTTGCCGGAAAAGTATCCACGCATAAGTGTCGAGATAACTGGCATTGCGTGGCTCAGCCTTGATGGTCTTATAGCTCATCTGCGCCGCCTTGTCCAACTCCTTGTTTTCCACACTCAGGTAGTAAGCATAGTTGTTGAGACACTCGATGTTGTCACTTTTCCACTTGAGACAGCTGTCGAAAGCCTCATAGGCTTGCTGTTTGAGTCCCTTCTCATTGAGGATGTTGCCCATGATGGAGTATAAGTCGCTCACGATGGCAGGCTCGCTCTCATCAGTGACCACACCGATTCCCCTACGCAAGGCATCGAGGGCCGCATCATTGTCTTCTGCCTGGTAATGGGCCAAGCCCAGGAAATAGTAGAAGGCCATCTCCTCGGGATTGTACTCGGTACCTGCCTGGCTCACCACTGCCACCTCTTCCCATCGCTGCTCCCGTAGCAGATGCTGCAACACCTGCATACGCATCGCAGCATGATCGGGCGCTATCTGAAGCACTTGACGCATAGCACCGTCGACGATACTGTCGGGCATGTGCTTCATGTTCATGTAAGCGACCTTCAGTTCGGCCATCGTCACATCATTAGGGTTGGCTTTGCGTATCCTGTCAAACAACTGGAGCACTTGCAGGCTATCGCCGCCTTGACGCTCATTCTCTTCAATCACCTGCCGCATCATGGTCACCTTGCCCTTGGGCTCCGTCTTAGGATTGATCAAGATACGCTCCATCAGCTGTTGGGCGACACTGTCGTTGCCTACCGCCTTGTAATAATCGTAGAGCGAGCTCTGAACGTAGGTATTTTCGGGATCTTCCTTGCTGGCTGCCATGTAGATCCGATAGGCCTCCTTGGGTTTGTCGTTCTGCATGAGCCAGTTGCCCATCATCACCCGATAGTTGAGGTCATAGGGATGCTCTGCCGACAGGTCCTTCAGCGCCTTGAAAGCAGACTTCTTGTCGTCCTTCAACTCATACACCATCACTTTGGAGAGTGCTATCTCCTCGCTGTTGCCGTCGATCTGCTCAATCCTGTTGATGCAACGGAGCATCTGGTCATAGTCCTTCTGCTGCTGATAAAGATGGAGGAGGATATTCTGTACATCAGACCGGTCTCTGTAGTGATTGGCTATTCGCTCGTAAGCCTCAATAGCCTTAGCCACGTTCTGCGTATTGTAGTAGTATTGGGCCACCCGCTCCAGATAAGTCATATTGTCTGGGCGCAAAGCGGCCGCACGCTCCAGCCGGCAAAGGGCAGCTGAATCTTGCTTGAGCAGCGAATAATACATTGCCTGACAGAAATAGACCTCGGCGGCAGTGGAATCGATGTCGAGGCAATGGTTCAGAAGGTCAAAGGACGCCGCATACTTCTCTTGCTGCTGCAGCCGTTGGGCTTCGAGGAAGAAGTAATCGAAGCGACGGCGCTGGTCAGCGGTGAGAGTTACGGAGTACTTGTCTTTCTCCATAAACGAAGAAAGCATCACCGTAAGCAATAGCAGGAACGAAAACCCACGCCATGCCACGGCCAAACACTTGGCAGACTGCCTCATACGTATCGGTTTCTCGCTCATTTCACACCCGTATGGCCGTAACCGCCCTCGCCCCGCTCGGTGACGTCAAGTTCTTCGACCTGCGCAAACGACACTTGTTCATGCCGGGCTATCACCATTTGGGCGATTCGTTCGCCATCATTAATGATAAAATCTTCTGTAGAAAAATTGATCAGCAACACCATCACCTCGCCACGGTAATCGGCATCCACGGTTCCCGGCGTATTGAGCACGGTAATACCATGCTTGAGGGCCAAGCCACTACGGGGACGAATTTGGGCTTCATAACCAGCCGGCAAAGCGATACGCAGGCCGGTAGGAACAAGCCGCCTCTCCATAGGATGCAGCACGATGGGCGAATCGATGTTGGCACGCAGGTCCAGTCCTGCACTCTGTGGCGTGGCATAAGCCGGAAGTGGTTGGCTCCCGGTATTGACGATTTTTACTTCTATCATATTCAACGTTGATTGAAAGTGCAAAAATAATTAATTCCGTTCACATAGATGAATTTTTTCGTCACAATTCGTAAGAAATTACACAATTTTACACTACTTTTGCGGATATGAATTGGCTACAATTGATATCCAACAAGCGCTTGGGGCAGGAAAACAGACACGCCGACCGGCATGATGACCGCTCGGAATTTAAGCGCGACTGTGACCGTCTCATCTATTCGGCTCCCTTCAGGCGGCTCCAGAACAAGACGCAGGTGTTCCCACTGCCGGGCAGCATCTTCGTCCACAACCGATTGACACACTCGTTGGAAGTCTCGTCATTAGGCAAATCGCTCGGCGACGACGTGGCACACCGACTGGTCCAGCGTCATCCCGAACTGCAAGGGACGCTATTTGAAGAGATTGGCACCATCGTGCAGGCTGCCGGTCTGGCACACGATTTGGGCAACCCGCCTTTTGGGCACAGCGGGGAGAAGGCTATCCAGGCATTCTTTACCGAGGGCGAAGGCATGGCGCTCAAACCTATGCTCAGCACACGCTTCTGGGACGACATTACCCACTTCGAGGGCAACGCCAATGCCTTCCGCCTCCTCACCCACCGTTTCCACGGCCGGCGCGAGGGTGGATTTGTCATGACCTACGCCACTTTGGCCAGCATCGTCAAGTATCCCTTTGCCTCATCGGTAGCCGGCACACACGGCAAGTTTGGTTTCTTCTCTTCCGAAGAGGACACCTACCGAGAAATTGCCGATGAATTGGGCATTATTTGCTTGTCCGAGCCCAACCAACCCCTGCGTTTTGCACGCCATCCGCTGGTTTATCTCATGGAAGCTGCCGACGACATCTGCTACGAAATCATGGATATCGAGGATGCACACAAGCTCAAACTGCTCACTTATGAAGAGACAGAGAGCCTTTTGCTGGGTTTCTTTGACGAAGAAAGACAGTCGCGCATCCGCCAACGGGTTATCGAAGAGGGCGTGACCGATGAAAACGAGAAAGTGGTGTATATGCGGGCCTGTGCAGTGGGATGTCTGGAGCACGAATGTGTGCAGGCTTTTGTCGACAACGAGGCCGCTATTCTGGCCGGCACCTTTGAGGGGAGCCTCATCGGAGCCATCTCTCCCGTCCCCCGCGATGCCTACAAGCGTTGTACCAAAGTCTCAAAAGCCAAAATCTATCAGAGCAAGCCTGTACTCGATGTAGAACTGTCGGGTTACCACATCATGGAGACACTCATGCACGACCTCATCGGGGCTGCAGTGCATCCAGAGAAATACCATTCGAAGCAACTCATCCACCGATTCAGTTCTCAATACGACATTTACAGCGACGACTTAGAGACCCGTATCATGGCCGTCATCGACTATATCAGTGGTATGACAGACATCTATGCGCTCGACATCTATCAAAAAATAAACGGCATCTCACTGCCCATCATCTAAGGAAGCTTATGAAGCCACGGACTGCCATCGTAGTTTTTGCCATCATCTTCCTGTCATCGTTTCTGACAGGAATACACGGCTATTGCTTGGCACAGGAAAAAGTGCGTGCCGATCTTTTTCAGGCACTCCAGCGCACGCTGGCCACCAAGTACGAGGCATGGATTACGCCCGACACCATCCGAACCTACCGCAGCCATCTGGCCTTACCCCAACTGAGAGACAAGGCTTCCATCTCATACGACCTACACAATGACCGCCGGGAGAGTTTGAGCAGCCGCAGCCTGACATGTCTGTACAATGGCAAGAGCGTCACGTTCAAGGCATACGCCAACTGTTCTGCCGCTACCCTACTGGCCATTTCAGACCAACGGCCGTCGCTCGGTTTGCTTTTGTTTTCCCTCGCATGGGCTATCGGATCGTATTGGTTTATCAGGAAAAAGCACCCAATGCCATCGGGTCAACTCATAAGGATAGGACGGCTGGTCTATAGTGCCACTGACGGCCGGTTTTACGACCATCAAGGCCAAGCCATCCACCTCACTCCCATGCAGGATCAGCTCATGCGCATGTTTATGGACAACGAGACGCATACGCTGTCGCAACAAGTCATTTGCGATACACTTTGGCCAAAGAAAGAAGATGCCAGCGAGACACTCTATACCCTGATACGACGGCTAAAAATTGCTGTCGAAGACCGCTTCCGCCTGCGCATCATGGTAGACAGAGGCAGGTCGTACACGTTGACGGAAGACCGATAAAATGGCGTATTTTTAAGGATGAAGGGAAATGTCAGACACTTGTCAGCATTTCCCTTATTGTTTCTCTCACCCCCTTTTTTATCTTTGCAGCATCACAAACTTATGTATGCAATGAACAAAAGATTCACCTTAGTAGTTATCGCTGCCATCTGTTCCTTCTGCTTAGCAGCACAAGAAACCAAAGAAGCCGACCTGCCGGAAGTTTCCATTACCGCCGCACGCACCACCGCACGCCCCGATGGCATGCACATCATCCCTTCATCACAGCAACTGGCGCATGCTGCCTCGTCTTACAGTCTGATAAAGATGCTGCAATTACCCGGCATCCGCGTGGACGAGACACTCAACAGCATCCAGACAGCCTCTCCCGAAGGCAATGTACAAATTAGAATCAATGACATCATAGTAAGCCGGAATGAAATGCTCCGCATCGACCCTAAAACCATCAAAAGTATCGATTTCATCGATGCTCCCGGCGTGAGATACGGACAAGGAATCAGTCACGTAATCTGTATCTACACCCACCAAAACCAGCAGGGATATTCCCTCGGAACCCATCTCACCAATTCCCTCACTACGTACAATGGCAACAACAACGTATTTGCCACCTACAACCATCTGCGCAGCGAGTGGAACCTGAGTTACAATTTCGGTTACCAAGACTTCAAGAAAGACCGCAGTCAAGAGCAGGCACAATATGCAATGGCCGACGGCACAATGCGCAACCTGTCGCGCACAGATCTCGATTCTCGTACCCGCAGTTTTTCTAACAATGCACAACTCACCTATAGTCTTACCTGCCCGGAACGGTCGGCTTTGCAGATTGGTTTGTCACTGCTCCATCAACAGAATCCCGGCACATTCCAACAGCAGGAAATCATCGATGAAACCGGCAAATATTACGCCTACAAAGCATCAGCAAGCCATTCGTTATCGCCGGAACTCGACCTATATTACTCCCTTAAGTGGGACAGGCAGTCTCTCACTGCCAACGCCAACCTATCCTCTATCCACACCTCCACGTCCCAGCGCATGGACGAGGGTGGCCCGTATGAGTACGCCGTGGCAGGAAAGACCTATAGCCTCGCAGGAGAGGGTATTTACGAGAACCAGATGCAACATCTGGCATGGACCTCCGGCCTCAACTACAGTGCCGCATATACCGACAACCTTTATAGTGGCGACGTATCTGCAAACACGCGGTTTCATCGACAAGAAACATACGCTTTCTCCCAAATCAAGGGCAAAATCGGCCGCTTCGGATACGTGACCGGCATGGGAGTCACGTACCTTACCTATCGGCAGGATAACCATCACTGGAACTACTGGTTGTGGCGACCCAAACTGACAACAACCTATCAGATAGGCCGAGGAACCCAACTGAAATACAGTTTCGAGACCAGCAGTCATGTATCTTCTATTGCGTTGATCAGCGATACCGAATTCCGCATGAACAGCATGGAGTGGAAACGCGGCAATCCATCGCTAAAGCCCAACCGTCGCTACGAACACACCATGCGCATCAGCCATGATGCAGCCAGATACAGCACCTACTTGGAAGGCTACTACCGTCGCAATCCTCATTGCAACATGGAAACGTACGAGCGCACAGCAGACGGAACATTTGTCTATACCCAGCGCAACCAGCCAGGATGCCACATGTACTACATCTCGGGCTATTACAGACACGAGCTTTTGCCCGACCGGTTGTCGGCCTCAGTGTCTGCCAGCCTGTACCGCTTCTATAATTATGGTGACACCTATCGCCACCATTACACGGCAGGCAACGGAGTAGCCAGCATCGACGCCTATCTGGGCAGGTGGACACTCTCCGCCTATGCCGACAACGGATGGCACTGGACAGAGGGCGAACATGAGGGACATCAGAGCTATGCCACCTACCTCACCGCATCCTACCAGTTGGGGGCATGCCGCATAGCCGTATTTTGGCAACACCCGTTAGACGGCACTGTCAACTCCTATAAAAGTAAGGTCCTTAACGAAATGGTACACAAAACCCTATCGCAAACCAGCTGCGATAGGGGCAATATGATTGCTATCAACTTTACTTGGCGCCTCACCAAAGGCAGAAAGTATGAGCCTATACAGCGCCAGAAGCGGAAAGGGAATACTGACAACGGCATCTTGTCAGCCATCCCATAGCCTACATGTCCTTGTAAATCACCTTATTAGCTCCGCTTGTAATCTGCATGGCCTCTGGATGCTCCTTGATGAAACTGTCGATGTGTCGCACCCGCTTCTCTTCGAGAATCTCATCCACAGCAATAAGTATGCCAGTCTCCTCCACATCCCCGAAGCCATAATTGATGGCCGTGCCAAAAAGCTTCATGGTAGGACTCAGACTCATATAGGCGTTGACCAAGGGCGGGATATTGTAACCCAATTCGCGAATCTCGTGGTTGAGGATGCGGTAGTCGCCCTTGAAATCATCTACATTGAAGATCTTGGCCAGTTCCTCCTCGGGCGTCTCAATGACCAACGGTTTGAGCGGAACAATCAGATTCTCCTTGTCATCAAAGTGTTTTTTGAGAAAATACAGAATCATGTCACGTCCCCGACGGATGTACGAGGGATACATGGTCATCTTTCCAAAGAAGTATTTTACATTGGGATTGAGCACCGTCAGCGCTCCCAGTCCGTCCCAAAGATTATCCAGGGCGAAGATACTCTTCGTATTCTTGCGTACACTCTGGTATTCGAGGGAGACAAACGACCGACCCAGCTCCACCGTGTAAGGTGCGTACTCGCGCATGAACTTCTCCGAGAAATGAAACATGTGGCTCGTGGCCAATACAGGCTGGCCCTTATCGTCTATTTTCCAGTCACGACCGAAGAGATAACGGTACCCTCCGATAATCTCCTCAGCCTCAGGATTCCAAACCACCAACTGCTTGCAGCCGTTTTCCATTGTGTCGAACTCGTCGATGTCCATCGACTTTCCCGTACCGCCTCCTGCCGTGCGGAAAGCCTCCTCGCGCAGGCGTCCAATTTCCATCATCACATGGGGAGCATTGTGTGCCGTGACCACATAGATCTCATTGTGGCTCTTGTTGGTCATGCGCAACTGGCGTTCCGGGGTCAGTTCCTGTTTCAGCAATTCCCTACTGACGGGCTGGATAATCTCTTCTTCCATTTATTTATAGGATACTAAAGTTCGTAGACTCTATCTTGTACATATTTTGCCCATTCCATCGCTGTTTTCGTCTTGTCGAACGTCTGCCAAGGGATGGGCTTCCCGATGGCCACACGAAATGTCTTGTGTACATTCTTGTACATCTCATCGACGAGAAACAACATGGCGATGTTGAATTTCAAGTTCAACGCCTTACAGATATTGGCGATCCGGTAAAACTTGTCTGAGTTTTGGCCTCCGAAATGGATGGGCACAACATCCCTCTGGTACTCCACACTCTTCGTGATAAAAGTCTTCTTCCAGGGCAGGTCGCGTATCTGTCCGTCTATCTTGCGTGAGCACAGGCCAGCGGGAAACATCAGCATGTGGTTGTCGCTCTGAAAACCGGCCTCGACCATCGCCGGGAAATTGCGGCCTTGCCGTCCCGTCTTGTTGATACCGATACTTACAGGCTTGAGACCCGGCAAGTTGAGCAAGAGATCATTGACCAAATAGCGGAAGTTGCCGTCGTAATGCCGACCGATAATGGAGCCGAGGGCCACACCGTCCGCACCGCCCAAAGGGTGGTTAGACACAAAAGTGTACAACTTCCCGTCATCCTTCTTCGGCAGATTCTCCGCTCCCACCACGTCAAGGGTCATGTCCAGATAGCGCACACACTCCGTCAACCATTCGGTTCCGGCAAGATGACGAGACTCCCACAGATACTTGTTGACCTCATCCTCATGTATAATATGTTTCAACCATGATATGACAAAACCGGGAACCATCTTTGCCTTACTCCCCATCTTGCCTGCAAGAATCTTTTCTATGTCTATGGTCTTCTCTATTTCTCCACTCATGCTTACAAGCCATAAATTCTCTGCAAAAATAACACATCTTTTTTAATTATACGATATTTTCGCTTAAAAAATACGATTAAATTACATAGCGCCTGTACTTGACTACAAATTATATTTATTTGTAATCTGTCATTTGTATATTAAACTCTAACTTATTACGGACTATTAAGGAATAAGAAATGTGTTGAGTCCACCATAGTGCCCTCACCCTAACCCTCTCCCGACGGGCGAGGGAACTCTTGCCACATCGCCTCCGTCGGCAGCACATTGCATGTTGTCCTCTAATGTCTGGGGATTCTTGGACTTGGTGATGCTGGTTGTAGAGAGTTCTGCCAACATATTCAACACCAATTCCTCATTGGTCATATTGTCACGCAGATTCTCTTTCTTCAAACTACCAGTGCTCCCACTACATCCACAATAGAGAAGTACCATTTCTCCTGCTCATCGTCCCATACGGTACGAATCTTCCTGTCTTCAAACAGCTTTGGTATCTCTCGTTTCGTCATATCGAAATTATTATTTACTCTATATTCTTAATCTTAATATGCAAATATAACGAAAAAGAAACGGACATCCTCACAAAGAGGGTTATTTTATGTGAATATCTGGCATCCTCTGCCGGACCTATATTCTTCACACATCTACTATCATCAGTTGTCATAGGAAGACGGGGAATTGGGATGGTTTGCGCGAGTCAAATATGATGCTATACCATACAAGAAAAATATTTACACGATACAGAGAGACAAGCGGGGATGATGTAGGGCCTTGGCAAGGGTGCCGAATGCCAAAGGTAAATGCGGCATTTAGGGTAGCCAAAGGTGGCGTTTACGAAGCTAATGATGGCGTTTACGATTGACAAAAATGGCAGATGGCGATAAAATCGGATGTTTTTGGGACATTTTAGAGCTGCTTATCGCCTCACTATCAATGAATTACACGCGAAGCCCTGCGAGTTCTAAAGAAACAGGCCACGGAGAGAGA
>SFKY01000113.1 GCA_004554665.1 Bacteroidales bacterium | reverse complement strand
ACTATCTATACAGAGACTCTCGCTCCTGAGACATACGAGTCAGGCGACTGGCGCCTCAAGTCTATCGGTCAGGTTATGACATGGGAAAAGCTTGACCTCAAGAACAATATCGGTGACACCAACTACCGCAACCCGGATTCTGCCGAAGATGCCATAGGTGTTAACGACCTGATGGGTATTACAAATAATGCCGTTACCTTCGGCAAGCAGCCTACAGGTGGTCCGTTCAATGCAAGCCTCGAGTCAACAGTTGCCTTCCAGGCTCCGTTCGATGTTGTAATCTATGCCGGTAACGGTAATGCAGGTGAGATACCTACAATGCAGGTTGAGACCTCTGCTGACGGTGAGACATGGACCAAGCTCGGTGATGTTAACTACTCGCTCATCAAGCGCAACTACAAGAAGACCCACCTCAGCTATGAGGGAACAGACCAGGTATATGTGCGTATCGTACACACAGACGCCAAGTCAAGCGGTCAGGTTTATGACCTCTACATCATGAACAACGGTGAGTATTCACAGAACAGCGATGTTACCACAGCAATCAACGATGTACAGTCTTCAGAGGCAGTACGCAGTGAGGTTTACTCTATCAATGGTGTACGTGCAAATGCAGCCGTACGCGGTATCTCCATCGTTCGCACAACATACGCCGACGGCAAGGTTGTGACACGCAAGGTGGTTAAGTAATTTAGAATAAACTGTATCATATTAGGGAGGGGATGTTCCATTAAAGGATCCCCTCCTTTTATTTATTATTCAAACAAGCATGAGAAAACTAATACTGTCAGTATTCGCATTGTCACTCTCTGCCGCCGCATCGGCACAGCAGTTGGCATTCCCCGGGGCAGAGGGTTTCGGACGCTTTGCCACTGGAGGACGTGGTGGAAAAGTGTATCATGTCACCAATCTCAACGACACCGGCAGCGGCTCGTTCAGGGATGCCGTGAGCAGTCCCAACCGCATTGTCGTGTTTGATGTGGCGGGAGTCATCCGTCTGAAGTCGCGAGTGGTTGTCAGCAAGAACATATACATAGCAGGTCAGACAGCCCCCGGCGAGGGCATCACCCTCTATGGCAACGGGCTCTCCTTCTCGGGAGCAAGCAACACCATCTGCCGCTATCTGCGCGTGAGAATGGGAATTGTGGGTGACTCAGGTGCCGACGCCGTGGGCATTGCCAATGGCGAGAACATCATCTTCGACCATTGCAGTATGGCATGGGGTAGGGACGAGACCTTCTCGATAAACGGCGCGTCCGCCAAGAACATCACCATACAAAACTCCATCATCTCTCAGGGACTCCTCGGACACTCGGCGGGAGGATTGATCCAAACCGACGGCGGTGTGACTATCTACCGCACGCTCTATATGAACAACGACACCCGTAACCCCAAGTTCAAGGGACGCCACCAGTATGTAAACAATATCGTGTATAACTGGAAGACGGCGGCATATATCATGGGTGGCGACTCCGAGGGCACATCCTACGCCAATGCCACGGGCAATGTGTTCATCACAGGACCTACGGGCAAGGCTAACGCATTCAGCGGGGCCAATGAGCGGTATAACATATATGCCAAGGACAATGTCATCGACGACAACCACGACGGAGTGTTGGCATTGCGTGACATAAAGGAAAGCGAGTTCGGCGGAGGCCCTACTTTCCAGGACGAGCCTTACGACTATCCCGTGTTGCCAGCGGTGGATGCCCGTAGCCTAACGGATGACCTGCTGCCAAATGTGGGAGCGTCGTTGCCCTATCGCGACAACCTCGACTGGATGCTCATCAGCGATTTGCGCACATGGGGACTCAGGGGCGAAATCATCAGTGACGAGCGCACTCTCGACATCGGCGCACCCGACACATGGAACCTCTGGACAGGCACTAAAGCCACTGACACCGACGGCGACGGTATGCCCGACTGGTGGGAGGAAGCCAACGGCACTAACGTGAACGAGGATGACGCCATGGCACTTCAGGCTGACGGATATGCCAACATAGAGCACTACATCAACAGCATCACGTCAGAACAGTCGCAGCACTTCATCAAGGCTCCCGTGGCTCTCAAGGCAGCCGAGAGGGAGTCGGAGTCACTGACCTTGGAATGGCGCGACATGACCGACCATGAGACAGGTTATGTAATCGAGCAACTCGATGCAGAAGGAGAGTACGGCGAGATAGCACGCACCAAGGCAAATGTCACCTCAAAAACAATCACAGGCCTTACTCCCGCAACAAGCTACACATTCCGCGTGAGAGCCTTTAATGGCGAGGAGTATTCGGAGTATTCTAACGTGCTCACCGTATCCACCCGTGCGCAGGCCCCCGACATCACCTCTCCTGACGATTTCCAGGCTGACGTGATTTGGCAGGGTATAGAGTCTGCCGAATGGAACTTCACGGATGGTAACTGGGAAGACGAGAATGGTGTCTCTACTGCATACAGCGACGGCATGAAGGTGCAGATAAGCGGAAATAGCGACGCCAATATAACCATTCCTTCGCCGGTAAAGCCTGCCGCAGTGATGGTGAACACATCAGCTGACGTCAAGCTGACGGGAGAAATAGGCGGTAATGCCCAGCTCAGCAAGGCTGGCAGCGGCACTCTCGTGCTCGACGGCAACAACACCTACACCGGAAGCACCGTGGTATGGGACGGCATCTTGGAGATTTCGTCAATAGGAAATGCCGGTGCGGCAAGCTCTATAGGTGCGGCTCCCGCATGGCTGTTGAACGGAGGTACGGTGAGATACACCGGCAATTCGGCTAAGACCGACCGCGAACTAACCGTTCTTCGTCCATCCACTCTCGACATAGCCAACGAGGTTACTCTCACCCACAATGGTCCAATACTCGGCGACGGCGACCTCATAAAGACCGGCGCAGGCACACTCTCAATACCTCTGGGACAGATGAACACCACCGGCGACCTTTATGTCAAGGGCGGAACGGTGAGCATTCAGGGCAAGGATGCCTTGGGCACCAATCCCCACATGCAAGGCACA
>SFKY01000006.1 GCA_004554665.1 Bacteroidales bacterium | reverse complement strand
GTGATGCGGCACATCACGGGAATCATTCCGTTCTTTTTCGGCGCGTTGCGCTTGAGGTAGAACAACACCCTGAAAGTGCTTCTGCTCATACTCTACGTTTTTTAATTGCAAAATTAGTTTCTGTAGAGCTGAAAGGCTGTAAGCAAACCGCAGCACATCGGTGCAATCGCATCCGCTTCATGTCTTTTTCGTCCTTTTCCCGCAGGCATAATCAGCCATTACCCTAATTTTGCCTTCTGAAACACTGTATTCCAATAGTTTACAGCCATTTCCTTACGGGCTTTTCGGACCTCTTCGCCAGCGAAAAGAGTAACGGGATAGTAACGCAACTCTTGCTTCAACTGACTTTTTTGTGGCATCCATTGTCTTCACAGAGAATCCAACTAAATCAATTAATCCGCTCATTCTCATAGTTTTTTCATCATTCTGCCCTCATTCTCAGTTTTTTGTTATATCTTTGCAGAAGATAGGCGGCACCTCGGCAATCAGAACAAGCTCTATTGCACTCGGTTTGCACTATCTTTGCAAACCTAAGCATTATAACTATGGTAATAGGAATCGACGTAGGAATCAGCACCACCAAGATAGTGGGAATCAACAATGACGGGCGTGTCATCTCGCCCATTCGTATCAAGGCCACCGACCCCGTGACCTCCCTCTACGGCGCTTTTGGCAAGTATCTCTACAACAACAAGATCAGGCTGGAAGACGTGGAACAGGTGATGCTCACCGGCGTGGGTGCGGCCTATATCGACGCGCCCATCTACGGCAGGCCCACCGACAAGGCCGACGAGTTCTTGTCTGACGGCCTCGGTGCCCGCTACGAGACCGAACTGCAGGATATGATCGTGGTGTCGATGGGTACGGGCACCTCGCTCGTGCAGTGCAAGGGCGACGACATCCGGCACATAGGGGGTATCGGCATAGGCGGCGGCACGCTGATGGGACTGGCACGCATCATGCTCAAGACTGAGGACATCAAGACCATTACCGAACTGGCCATGCAGGGCAACAATGCCAATATAGACGTGAAGATTGGAGACATCAGCCCCTATCCGCTGCCCGGTCTTCCCAAGGAGGCAACGGCCAGCCTGTTTGGCAACGCCAAGAGCAATGCCTCGCGCGAGGACATCGCCCTGGGCATCATCAATACAGTACTGCAGAGCATCGGGTCGAGCACCATCCTGTCATCGCTCGGCAGCGGCATCCGCGAATATGTACTTATTGGCAACCTGACGCTCCTCCCCCAATGCCACACGGTGTTTCCGGCGATGGAGAAGATATTTGGCGTGAAGTTTATCATCCCCCATTACAGCGAGTTCTGCACTGCCATCGGCGCTGCCCTCTGTCACAAGCTGCCCCGATAGCTGCTGCGCCAAAACAGGCCGCCGCTACACCTAATATGATTTATACAGGAGTAAGCCAAGTAGTTAAAAACTCCTAATGCGGGCAATGATTGTCGTCAAAATATTTGGTATTATCGAATATTATTGGGATATTTGCAAGCCTAAAAACAAAAAATCTAAAGAGATGAAAAGACATTTCATATTTGCTTTATGCCTGATGCTGGCCGTATGGGTCCAAGCACAGGATCTGGTCGTAGGCTCTTATAATATCCGCAACGAGAACAGGGGCGACTACAAGAACGGTGACGGATGGAAAGACCGCTACGTGTATCTCTGTGACCAGATAGCCTTTGAGAGTCCTGACCTTTTCGGCACCCAGGAATGCCTGAAAAAACAGATAGACGACATGCTGGGGCGCTTAGACGAGTATGCCTTTATCGGTGTGGGTCGCGAAGATGGCAAGGAGGGTGGCGAATACTCACCCGTATTCTACAAGAAAGACCGCTTCACCCTGCTCGACAGCGGTACCTTCTGGCTGGCAGAAGACCCCACACAGCCTGTCATGGGATGGGATGCCGCCTGCAAGCGCGTGTGCACCTGGGGACACTTCAAGGACAAGGTCACCAAGCGCACCTTCTACTTCTTCAACACGCACATGGACCATATCGGCGTCACAGCCCGACGCGAGGGAGCACGCCTCATCGTAGCCAAGATGCAGGAACTGATGACCAAGAAGGACCCCGTGATACTGACCGGCGACTTCAATGTAGACCAGACCAGCGAGCCCTACCGCGTGTTTACCGAGTCGGGATTTCTGAAAGACTGCTACGAGAGCGCCACCTACAAGTTTGCACCCATAGGTACATTCAACGACTTTGACATACAGAAATTCACCAACAGCCGCATCGACCACATCTTTGTGAGCAAGAGCTTCAAGGTAGACCGCTACGGTGTACTGACAGACAGCTACTGGAAAGAGGTGAAGGATGCCAAAGAAGAGAAAGCAGGTGCTGCACCCCAAGAGATCAGTTTCAAGAAATATCAGAGACATAGCCCCTCGGACCACTATCCGATAATGGCAAAACTCCGCTTCTAATCTTCAAAAAACACTGGTACACAGCGTGCTCCCTGTCTGTAGACGACAGATGGGGATAGCTACATGCAGCAAGAAGGCTCCCGCAGATGCAGGGAGCCTTCTTGCTGCATGTAGGGTCACGAAGTGGGGGGTCTCCGCCCACCTCGGCCTGAATATACACTGGACAATGGCAGACTATCCGTAGATAATCTTTCCGTTCTCATCCTCGTAAGGAGCCAAATCCTTGGCATACTGGTTCATGGCGCGCAGGCTCATACCCATCGAGGAGAAGCCACCGTCATGGAACAGGTTCTGCATGGTCACCTTGCGGGTGAAATCGGAGAACATCATGACGCAATAGTTGGCACAATCGTCGGCCGTGGCGTTGCCGAGCGGCGACATCTTGTTGGAGAAGTCCATCAGGTTGTCCATATCCTTGATACCCTTGCCGGCTGTGGTGGGCGTAGGCGACTGCGAGATGGTGTTGATACGTACATTCTTCTCGCGGCCATAGATATATCCGAAGCTGCGGGCAATGCTCTCGAGCATGCTCTTGGCATCGGCCATGTCGTTGTAGCCGAAGAAGGTGCGCTGCGAAGCCACATAGGTGAGCGCTACCACCGAACCATACTCGGCGATGGCGTCTTGCTTCTTGGCAACCTGAAGCATCTTATGGAAAGAGATGGCTGAAATGTCGAGCGTCTTCTGCAGATAGTTGTAGTCGAGGTCGTCATAAGTGCGGCGCTTGCGCACATTGGGGCTCATGCCGATAGAATGGAGCACAAAATCGATTTTGCCACCCAACAGCTTGACCGACTCCTCAAACACCTTGTTCAGATCTTCTACACTGGTAGCATCGGCCGGTATGACAGGCGCGTTCAACTGCTTGCTCAATCCGTCGAGTTCGCCCATACGAAGCGCCATCGGCGTATTGCTGAGGGTGATACTTGCGCCTTCTTCCACGGCTTTCACAGCCACTTTCCAGGCAATAGAATCTGAGTTGAGGGCACCAAAAATGATACCGTGCTTACCTTGTAATAAATTGTGAGACATTGTCTAAAACTATTTTGGTTTAAAATATGGCACAAAATTACGATTTTTGTGCAATTCTCACAAGCATTTGCGGCTTTTATTGCCGTTTCACCCCCATTCTCTTGACCCATCTCAATGCAGCAACCGATACCTATCGCCGAGCCAAATGCCGCATTTGGCTCACCTAAAGGCCATGTTTAGCCCTCCGAAATGCCACGTTTAGGGCAGACAAAGGCGGACAACTGCGACCGATACTGCCGACAGAAAGCCTCGCCCAGGGCAAATCCCTCCTCGTAGAGAGCCTCGAGCTTGGCCGTATCTTTCTCCATGCGTCCCACCTCCATCGGTTTCTGCGGACGTATGCAGATGACCCGTCCCTCGGCCTCGAGCCTGTCTACCAAGTCAAGCTGCTCATTGTACGCCTCAATCCTGCGGCTCAGCGCCACGCGCAACCGCGGATAGCGCTTATAGATAAAGTGGGGAATCTTGCGGTCCTTGGAGGTGTTGCGATAACCTTTGTTGCGGGTGAGTATCAGCACATTGACAGGATGCCCTGTCTGCATGGCATGCTCCACGGGGATGGAATCGGCTATACCCCCATCGAGCATGGGGATGCCGTCTACATCCACTATCTTGCTCACATAGGGCAGACTGCTCGACGCACGCACCACATCGAGCGCACGCTGGCGGTCGACCGTCTCAGCGATATACATGGCACGGCCGGTCTCACAGTTGGTCGTAACCATCTCAAACTGGGCAGAATGGCGGAAGAAGGTATCGAAATCGAACGGTATAAACTCGTTGGGAAACTTGTCGTACAACAATTTCTGGTCAAAGATGCACCCCTGCGTGAGCAGATGCCGCAGCCCGATGTACCGGTAGCGCGCAAGATAGTCGATATTGGATATCCGGGCGCGGCGAGGCTGGCGGCTGACGTAGGACATGCCGTTGCAGGCTCCGGCAGAGACGGCCACGATGTAGGGAAAATACAACTCGCTGACCATAAACGCATCGAGCACGCCGCTGGTGAAAACTCCCCTCATACCGCCACCTTCCAATACCAATCCTGTGTTATCTCCTAATACCATATTAAATAATCTATAAAATTTGCAAGCAAAGTTACGATTTTCCTATGATTTTTTTGTAACTTTGTCAACAAATCATTCAAAATTTACAAAGATGTTTAGCAAAGAAACGTACGTAAGCCGCCGCAACGAACTGAAGAAGATGGTGAAAGACGGCGTCATTCTTTTGTTTGGTAACAACGAGTCGCCCGCCAACTATCCCAACAATGGGTACTATCCTTTCCGCCAGGACTCCTCGTTCCTGTATTACTTCGGACAGAAGCGCGACGGACTGGTAGGTGTCATCGACATCGACGAGGGCACCGAGATGCTCATCGGCGACGATATCGACATCGAGGATATCGTGTGGTATGGCTCTGTAGCCAGTGTAAAGGACCTTGCCGAAGAGGTGGGCATCAGCCGTACGGCTCCCATGAAGACGTTGAAGACCATCTGCAACGATGCACTGGCCAAGAAACGTACGATACACTTTCTGCCCCCTTACCGCTACGACATCAAACTGCAGATTTTCGACTTGCTCGGCATCCATCCCAACCAGCAGAAAGAGGCTGCCTCGATGGAACTGATCAAGGCTGTCGTCAAGATGCGCTCCACCAAGGAGCCGCAGGAGATTGAGGAACTGGAGCGCGCGGCCGTCATCGGCTACAAGATGCACACCACAGCCATGCGCATCACCAAGCCCGGACTTACCGAGAAATATGTAGGCGGCCAGGTAGACGGCATCGCCCACTCTTACGGGTCGATGGTAAGTTTTGCCACCATCTTCTCGCAGCATGGCGAGATCATGCACGGCAACCCCTCAATGGCCGTCCTGGAGAGCGGCAGACTCGCCCTCTGCGATGCCGGTGCCGAGACCATCAACCATTACTGCTCCGACAACACGCGCACATTCCCCGTAAACGGCAAGTTTACCCAGCGCCAACTGGAAATCTACTCCATCGTGGAGGCTGCTCATGACCATGCACTGACCGTGGCCAAACCCGGTGTAAAATATGCTGACGTACACTTCTCGGTGTGCCGCCTCATGTTTGACAGACTCAAGGAGCTGGGATTGGCCAAAGGCGATACCGACGAGGCTGTAAAGGCCGGCGCACATGCCATGTTCATGCCCCACGGACTGGGACACATGATGGGTATGGATGTACACGACATGGAGGGATTTGACCAAATCAATGTGGGATTTGACGAGGAGACCCGCCCCAACCTGGAGCAGTTTGGCACCAACTGCCTGCGCATGGGACGCCGCCTGCAGGAAGGCTTTGTGGTGACCGACGAACCGGGCATCTACTTCATCCCGGCGTTGATAGACGACTGGAGAGCCAAGGGACACTGCAAGGAGTTCCTCAACTTCGACAAGCTCGACACTTACAAGGACTTCGGAGGCATCCGCATCGAAGACGATATCCTCATCACCAAGGACGGTTGCCGATTCCTGGGCAAGGACCGCATACCCTACCATCCCAAGGATGTGGAAGACTATATGGCCAACAACTAAACAAAACAACAAATACAGCAACAAAAACAAATGAAAAAAATGATGATGATGGCGCTCCTCGCCCTGGTAGCAACGGGTGTGAGCGCACAAGACAAGAAGGCCGACAACAAGAACAAGCCTGTCTTCACTGTCGTGAAAGAAAACAAGATCACAAGCATCAAGGACCAGAACCGCTCTGGCACGTGCTGGGATTACTCTACTCTGAGCTTCTTTGAGGCCGAAATCCTCAAGGCTACGGGCAAAACCTACGATCTCTGCGAATCGTTTGTAGCCAACAAGACCTATATGGACCGCGCCGTCCAGGTGGTTCGCCTGCACGGCGACTGCCAGTTTGCACAAGGAGGTTCGGCATACGACCCCCTCTACTGCATCCAGCACTATGGTATCGTGCCCGAAAACGCCATGCCTTTCCCCGGTAGCCTCTACGGCGACTCGCTCAACAACTTCAACGAGTTTTTCTCTGTCATGGAGCCTTATGTAAAGGCTGTAGCCACCAGCAATTCGAAGAAACTGTCAAGCCAGTGGAAGGTGGGTCTGCAGGGCATTCTCGACGCTTACCTCGGCAAGTGCCCCGAGACATTCAGCTACGAGGGCAAGAGCTACACCCCGCAGAGCTTCGCTGCCAGCCTGGGCCTCAACTGGGATGACTATGTAACTGTGACCAGCTACACCCATCATCCGTTCTGGACCGCATTTGCCGTTGAGGTACAAGACAACTGGCGCAACCCGCTGTCATGGAACGTGCCTATCGACGACATGGCCCGCATCATCGAGAACGCTGTGATGAACGGATATACCGTGGCATGGGGCGGCGATGTATCGGAGGAGGGCTTTACCCGTCAGGGTCTGGCTTACTTCTACGACACCAAGAAGATGGAGAGCCTCGCAGGAAGCGACATGGCCCGCTGGCTCAAACTCTCTAAGGACAAAAAGACCAACCTGATCGACTCGCTCGGCGTAAACGTGCCCGAGTTGCAGCCCACTCAGGAGCAGCGTCAGGAGCGTTACGACAACTGGCAGCTTACCGATGACCACGGCATGCTCATCTACGGTATCGCCAAGGACCAGAACGGCAAAGAGTATTACATGGTGAAGAACTCTTGGGGTGAAACCGGCGAATACAAAGGTATCTGGTACATGACCAAGAACTACATCGTAGCCAACACTATGGACTTCATGGTCAACAAGAACGCTATTCCTAAGGACATCCGGAAGAAGTTGGGCATCTAAGGCCACGCTTTCTAACATTCACAAAACGGCAGTTTCTACAAAAATATATGACAGAAACTGCCGTTTTCTTGTTTTTATTTTGTAACTTTGGGCGCGGATTGATTCACCTACAGCACAATCCAACTCCGACAGAAAAAATAAAAACGACATAAATGAATTTCAAATGGAATTACAAATCACCTACACCAGAAGAAGAACGGGCAGCTAAAGAACTGGGAGACAAGCTCAACATGAGTCCTATTCTTACCCAATTGCTGATACGGAGGGGCATAACCACTGAATCAGCGGCCAAACGTTTCTTCCGTCCCCAGCTCGCCGACCTCATCAATCCGTTTCTGATGAAAGACATGGATATCGCTGTCGACAGGCTCAACGATGCCATGGGGCGCAAAGAACGGATTCTGGTGTATGGAGATTACGACGTAGACGGCTGTACAGCTGTGGCGTTGGTGTACAAGTTCCTTCAGCAATTCTATTCCAATATCGAATACTACATCCCCGACCGCTATGACGAGGGATATGGAGTGAGCAAGAAAGGAATAGACTATGCCAAGGAGACTGGCGTAAAACTGATCATCATCCTCGATTGCGGTATCAAGGCCATCGAGGAGATAGCGTATGCCAAGCAGCAAGGCATCGACTTCATCATCTGTGACCATCATGTACCCGATGAGGTCTTGCCCGATGCGGTGGCCATCCTTAACCCCAAGCGCGAGGATGACCCCTACCCTTTCAAGCATCTGTGCGGATGCGGCGTAGGGTTCAAGTTTATGCAGGCCTTCGCCAAGAACAACGGTATCCCGTTCTCAAGACTTATCCCGCTGCTCGATTTCTGTGCGGTGAGCATAGCGGCCGACATTGTGCCGGTGGTAGACGAGAACCGCATACTCGCCTTTCACGGGTTGAAGCAGTTGAACCAGAATCCCAGCATCGGTCTCAAAGCCATCATCGACATCTGCGGATTGAGCAACCGTGAGATTTCGATGAGCGACATCATCTTTAAGATTGGTCCGCGCATCAATGCCTCCGGCCGCATGGAAAACGGCAAGGAGAGCGTAGACCTGCTGGTTGAGAAAGACCTGAGCGCCGCGCTCAATGCCTCGAAGCATATCAACGAGTACAACGAACAGCGTAAGGATATCGATAAGCAGATGACGGAGGAAGCCAACCAGATCGTGGCACGACTGGAAAGCCAGAAACACCGCTCCAGCATCGTGCTCTACGACGAGAACTGGAAGAAAGGTGTGATAGGCATTGTTGCTTCCAGACTCACGGAAATCTATTTCCGGCCGACGGTGGTCCTTACACGCGACGGTGAATTTGCCACGGGCTCTGCACGAAGCGTTACAGGATTTGATGTCTACTCAGCTATCAAGGAGTGCCGCGACTTGCTCGTCAACTTTGGCGGTCACACCTATGCAGCGGGCCTTACCCTCAAGTGGGACAGGGTGAAAGACTTCCGTCAGGCATTCCAGAAATATGTGGAAGAGCACATTCAGCCTGAGCAGACCGAGGCCAACCTGAATATTGATGCACAGATTGACTTCAAGGATATCACCAAGCGGCTACACAATGACCTCAAGAAGTTCTCTCCATTTGGACCGGGAAATCCGAAGCCGCTCTTCTGCACGCTCAATGTCTACGACTACGGCACAAGCAAGGTGGTGGGCCGCGAGCAAGAGCATATCAAACTGGAACTGGTAGACTCCAAGTCGAGCAACGTGGTCAAGGGAATCGCCTTCGGCCAAAGTGCTTCGGCCCGATACATCAAGTCGAAACGCAGTTTCGATATTGCCTACACCTTAGAGGACAATGTGTTCAAACACAATGCCATCCAACTGCAGATAGAAGACATCAGGCCATCGGCCGAGGAAGACTGACCGCCTGGCATGATAGCCATATATCAAGAGGGAGAGAGCTGAAAAGCCCTCTCCCTCTTGGCATCTACACATGTTTTATGAATCTAACTTAATTGTACTACCCTTTCTTCAGCACCACGTTTTCGCCTTTCACCCTCAGACCGTCTGCATCGATATCGCCCACACCCTTTATCTGCCGCTCCAAGGACCGCACATCACCGCGGAGTTCGATGTTTCCAGTACCGAAAATATGGCTTGACACCTTGCCACACTGGTCAAACGAGGCTTCCATATTGCCCACTCCATAGATCATCAACCTGCAACGGGCCACCTTGTAATGATGTACATTCATATCACCTGTACCATAGATGGAGAGTTTGGATGATGTACACTGTAGTTTTCCGACCTTTACGTTGCCGGCACCTTTCAGTTCTACGGCAAAATCGTCACAGATAATGTCCTTGATGTCTACATCGCCAGAACCAAAGAGTTGTAAGCCGAAGTTATCACTGTCTATCCTGCTCTCTGAACAGAAATCGCCGCTCCCCTTGATGGAGACCATCGTCAGATCAGGGGTAGTGACATACACGGTCGCATCCACATTGCGATTGATACCAAACAGACGCTTTCCCAATCTGTGTCTCAGTTTGAGCGTATTGTTCTCCACCACGGTCTCCAGTTGGTCCAGCGCCTCCTTGCTTCCCACCACTTTCACTTGGGTTGCGTCACCTTGGGTATAGACGACACTGCACGCAGCATCCATTTCAATCTTTTCGAACATTCCCACCTTGCGCACCGAAGTCTTCTTTTCCTCGGTCGACTTGTTTTCCATCACCGTACACGAGCCCAGCACCACGGCGAGCAAGAGCATCGAGATATTTCCTGCCAATTTCATACTTCTTGTTTGTTTTGTTTCTGGTGGTTGGACGCTGCCAAGGCTGCAAAAGTTGCAGCCACCCCCTACTTTTTTCTATCCTTAGGGAATGCACTCCTGCTCCAGAAACTCCTCAAAAGCATTATGGAATCCATTAAACACATTGATATCCACATCGCCCGTGATACCGTCTACCTTGCCATCGGGACTCAACTGCCAGTATGTCAAGCGGATATCTGGCTTGTACTCCCCGTAACGGGCAATCCACACACGGTAATGCTGACGGATGTCGGGCGCAAGAGGCAAGTATCGGTTGACAAAAGTCTGACTGATATAGAGTACAGGACGCACTCCGCAGTGTTTTTCGACCATAGACAGCCACACGCCCACATGTTTCCACAACACCTCCGGGCCACCCATTTTTCGTATTTGTGCATCACTGGGTTCTACATCGAGCACTGGCGGCAAGTCGCCTTTTGAGAAAGAGGTATGCTTGACGAAATGCCTGGCCTGTGCATCCGCCGCCGAGGTAGTGGAAAAGAAGTGGTAACTGCCCGTATGGATACCAGCCTTGCGTGCCATACGGTAGTCGGCAGCATAATATTTGTTGCGGACAGAGATTCCTTCGGTGGACTTGATATAGGCGAAAGAAACGGGATAGTCCACCTTGCCGCTCACCGTCTTGCGACTAAGTGTACCCAAATGGGTGATACGCAACCGATTCCAATGGATGGCGTAACGCTTGCGCCCAATCTCATGCTGAAAACGCGACACATCAATACCATAAATTCGCTCCGAGTGATAGGTCATCCGCTCTCCCCGATAGGTATCGTCTTGCCAGTCGCCGGCCCTTAGCCACGTCTGTGGACCGATGGCGTAGCCAAAACCATTCCTGCGGTCGGCCGTCCACTTGCCTTCGTATCGGTTACCAAGACTGTCGGTCAGCGTACCGTGCCCCATAGCCCGTCCATGACAATCCATCGCTCCACGATAAACGCCCCGTCCGTCGGTGCGGACTCCATAGACAAGGGTATCGGCCACAAAAAGCCCCTGAAACATATGCCCTGCCGAATCTGTGGCCACACCCCGCCCCTCTCGCAAACCGTTCTTCCACATGCCGGCATAAGCCACGGTATCCTGTCGATAGCAAATCCAATATCCTGTATGGCGCAAAGGCAGCGAATCGTGTCCGGGACTACAGAAAACCAATCGGTTGCTGATTTGAGGAATCCGCAAAGCCAATCGCGCCTTGTCTCCAAACCGTGTGAACAGCAATCTGCGAGGGATAGAGTCTGCCCACGGCCACATACTGAGCGCAACAGCCCCCATAGGCAATGCCTCAGGATGCACGCGGAGCCGCACATAACTGCTGTCGGACGACACACCCTGCAGTGTACACACCCTATAGACCTGCTTGTCACCTTCGTCATAGACCACTTCATAGCGGTCTTGCCGACGGATGGCCACCCGTGAGGCCAGCAGCGCCTTGCCCAACATACTGTCGATTACATGTAGACTATCCAGACAGTTGGTCACGTGTCGCGCATAGTCTGCTATCTCGTGATAGCCCTCGTCTTGTACACCGTGTACCTTGAGATAATAAGCCAGATTGGCAGCCTCGCGTTGTCGCCCGGCCATCTGCTGGCCAAGATCCTGCCGCCTCTTTTCCACCCATTGGCGTACCTGCTCGGGGGTATAAGTCGTCAGCGTGTCGGTCAGTTGCACGTACGGTGCAGCCAACAGTCCCCGACACGAGGGCAACAACAACCAACGGTTTATCCATGCGGCTGGTGTATAAAGAGTATCGCACTCCACCACACGCTGCTGGCAACCATCCGCTTCGAGCGTGTAACAGACCGTATGCCTGACAATGGCCAGACTCTTACCCACCCTTTCCTCGGACGGAGGCCAACACCACCAGCAGGCCAACGCGAGCACTGCCGAGATGGCCAACAGGATGGCACACCAACGTATCTTGCTTGTTTTCATGTATCAAAAATATTATCAATAAAAAAAGGGGAGTGCGCTGCGGCCTCCCCCATGCTATTTTCTAAAGTCGTGTGGCCTTGTCTATCAGCCAGTTGTCCAGTATCACCAGCGCCGTCATAGCCTCCACTACCGGGACAGCCCTTGGCAGCACACACGGGTCGTGCCTACCCTTGGCCTTCAGCACCGTGGCATTGCCATGTACATCTACTGTACGCTGCTCTCGCAACAAGGTGGCCACAGGCTTGAAAGCTACGCGGAAGTAGATGTCCTCGCCATTGCTGATGCCACCCTGAATGCCTCCGCTATGATTGGTTTGCGTGGCAATTTGTCCGTCATGGCACACAAATTCGTCATTCACCTCACTGCCACGGTAGCCCACACCGCCAAAACCGTCACCATATTCAAAACCCTTGACCGCATTGATGCCGAGCATAGCACTACCCAGTTGGGCATGAAGCTTGCCAAACTCGGGATTGCCCAAACCAACGGGACAGCCCTTGACGACGCAGGTGATGATGCCACCGATGGTATCGCCCTCTTGCTTCATCTCGAGAATCAGTTGCTCCATCTCAAGCGCTTTTCCAGCATCGGGACAACGCACGGCATTGTCTTCAATCCTGCTAAGGTCGTATGCCTGATAACTGTCTGTCAAGGCAATATTGCCTACTTGCGACGTATAAGCTGTAATGCTGATACCCATCTGGCGCAGCGCGAGCATGGCCAGCGCGCCACCCACGCACCTGCTGATGGTGATACGCGCCGACGTGCGCCCACCCCCACGGTGATCGCGCAGTCCATACTTACTATAATAGGTATAGTCAGCATGCGAGGGACGGAAGAGGTTACGCATATCCTCGTAATCCTGTGAGTGCTGGTTGGTGTTGCGCACGATGAAGCCGATGGGCGCACCCGTTGATTTTCCCTCGAAGATGCCGCTCAACAATTCCACCCTGTCTGCCTCGTTGCGCTGGGTGGTGATGCGGCTCTGTCCGGGACGCCTACGGTCGAGCTGCCGCTGTATAAAGTCGATATCGATGTCGATACCGGCCGGGAAACCGTCGACTACGCCTCCCACAGCTTCCCCATGACTTTCGCCAAAGGTGGTAAGGCGCAACAGATTGCCGAATGTGTTACTCAATGTCTTGGTATTTTGTGTTATCGTATATCGTTGTTAGTGGTGGCAGTGGCCTCCCCCGCAGTGGTGTTTGCCCTTGCCCTCTCCGTGGTGACCGCAATGGCCGTCATTGCCACAATCGGCATCGTGATGGCCACAATTGCCGCCACAGTCGCCGCATCCGCCACCACATCCACACTCTCCACTGAGCATGGCTGCCACCTGCTCGATTTCCGCATTGGTTGCCGGACGATTCTCAAGTACGCTTCCCTTGAAGTTAAGCGTCATGCCTGCCAACGGATGGTTGAGGTCTACGGTCACTGTCGTGTCGCCTATGTTCAGCACACGTCCCAAGAAGCGGTTACCGTCCTCGTTTTGCAGGGGAATAATGGCACCCACAACGATGTTTTTGTCATCAAACTTGCCGTTGATCGTAAATATCTCCTTGTCCAAATCGCGCACACGGGCCTCTACAAACTCACCATACGCTTGCTCAGGGGTAAGGACAAAATCGAAGTTGTCGCCCACGGCCAAATCAACGATGGCAGCCTCGAAATCTTTCAGCGTAGTACCAAACCCGCTAAGGAATACGAAAGGTTTGCCATTCTCGGTTTTTTCAATCAGTTCGGGACTGTCTTCACTCACATCATAGAGCTGATAGGCCACGCTGATGTACTTATACAAGTTCTGTTCCATATTTTTTTCGTGTCAATTGGATTCTGATACCGACGGACACCGTCTCTTCTGAGGTACAGTCCATCGTGTTGCAAAGGTACGAAAATTAATCCATCTCCTACATTATTTTGTCAACATTTTGGCAATTATATTTGTTAGGTTCGTCTTTTTTCACTTATTTTGTAGCATGAAACGTTTGATAATCATCTTATTGGCATTGTCGTGGCTTACGGGAGCAGCAGCCCAGCGCCCTGCATACAACAAGATGTCGGCCATGGTACGACAGATTGCACTTCGCCAACACACTTTCCCACAACGGACGATGTCGAGGACGGCCACCTCCGACTCATGGCTATGCGCTTTTGTCCGTATGACAGGTGATGGCCAGCAACTGCTCCAGTCGCATGGCGGCGAATCGCTGGCACAATTTGGCGACATACATATCGCGCGCATTCCCTTGGCAGAGTTGGGAGCCTTGTCGCGCGAAGCGTCGGTCACCCGCATTGAGGCTGGCAGTCCTTGTAAGGTGACGATGGACACGGTGGCCACCTGTATGAACGCCCACAAGGCTTATCAGGGGGAAGGTCTCCCCCAAGCATACACGGGCAAGGGCGTGGTGGTAGGCGTACAGGATATAGGATTTGACCTCACCCACCCCAATTTTTACGACCGCACGGGAAGCCGATATCGCATCCGTGCCCTGTGGGACCAACTTTCGACCGACGAAAGCACGCTGGCCGTGGGAGCAGACTATGTAGGACAAGAAGCACTGCTGGCCTATCGCCACTCGCGCGACGGCAACGACCAGACACACGGCACCCACACCACAGGCATAGCTGCCGGAAGCGGCTACAATTCGCCCTACCGGGGTATGGCCTACGAGAGCGACATCTGCTTAGTGGCCAACGCCACCAGCAACAACGCCGAACTGATAGACGAGGCCGACCGCTATAAGTACACCTACGCCACCGATGCACTGGGGTTTAAATATATCTTCGACTATGCCCAGGCGCACAACATGCCCTGCGTGGCCTCGTTCAGCGAGGGATCGCACCAGGATTTCTACGGCGACGATATTCTCTACTACGAGGTGTTGCAGTCGCTTGTAGGAGCAGGACGCATCTTGGTGGCCTCGGCAGGCAACGAATCGCTGTCAAAATCGTTTTTCCGCAAGCCTAAGGATGTAGAATCCGACGGCACTTTCGTCTCTCCGTCGGGAGGAAAGGTGTTTTTCACCCTCAAGGGTACCGAAGACTTTGCCGTGAGAATTGTGGGCTATGCCGCGGCCAACGACACGCTCACCGTGACCACCCATGAGGTACTGTCCATGCCCGACTCGCTGCGCACCGACTCGATAGGATGGACCAACGTCATGATGACAGCCTACCCGTCGGCCTACAACCCTCACGAGACGGTGATGGAGGTGCTGCTGGCCGACTGCCTATCGCGCCCCATATCCATAGAGGTGGTGGGGAAAGCCGCGGAGGTCTGCTTCTACAACAGCTTGGGCTATCTCACCACCAACGCACTCAACCCGAATCTCACAGCAGGTGAGGCCAGCCACAACGTGCTTTCTCCAGGTAGCGCGCCAGCGGTCATCTGCGTCGGAGCCTCCTCCTATCGTACAGATATCTACACCCATCAGGGGGAACACAGCATCTACAACATGGGGACACAGGGCGAATGGGGCTATTACTCGTCTGTGGGACCTACGTATGATGAGCGCATCAAGCCCGACGTGCTGGCTCCCGGCACCAATGTGGTGTCTTCGTACAACAGTTTCTACATCGAAAACCACCCTGATGCTTGGGATGTACAACATTCGGTCAAACAGTTATTCCCATTCCAAGACCGCACCTATGCCTGGACCTACAATTCGGGTACCTCCATGTCTACACCGGCTGTAGCAGGCGCCATAGCCCTATGGCTACAGGCCAAACCCGACCTCACCCCCAGCGAGGTACGCGACCTGCTGGCCAAGACGTGTACCCACCACGACCCCACACTCGACTATCCCAACAACCAATATGGCTACGGAGAGATAGACGTGTACCACGGGTTGCTCGAACTATTAGGACTTACCGCAGTGGAAGGACTCTCGACCCGTCAACCCAACCAAGTGGCCATCATGCCCGAAACAGGGGGCGTAAAAATCGTTTTCGATACTATACAGCAACACGACTTTACCATACGTGTGTACACTGCCAACGGCCAACTGGCACACACTGCCCGGATGCAGAGGGGACAAGACCGTTACCACCTGTCGCTCCCAGGCCTGCCACGGGGAGTCTACGCCGTGCAGGTGGACACCCACTGCAAGGGGACCACAGGCTCCCAACTCATCAGGTTGTAGGAACAAGATGACGGTCTGCGGCCATCGCGCGGCGAAGATTCCCAACTAATGGGTATTGCATCAACAGATAGAATGACTTACCTTTGCAGAAGATAGGCTACACCTCGGCCATCAGAACAAGTTCTATGACACTCGGCTTGCACTATCTTTGCAGAAGACAAGTGATGTTTTGTACACGTGTTTCGTAATGTTTTGTATCTTTAAATGGTAAAGAGAGGTTGCGCCCAGCGCGTTGCCTCTCTGCCTTTATGAGTTATGGCCCCCATGAAAAATGTAAAAACATTTGGACTTTTCGCATATAATGCGTAATTTTGCCTCACATTATCAAAGCAAAAAACGATTATGAAACAAGCTAAGTTTTTATTGTTGACGTGGGCCATAGCCCTGTTGGCAGCCTGTGGCACCACACGGACGGTACCCCTTACCGGCCGCAAACAAAACTTGCTGGTCTCCAATGAGGAGATCATGAGCCTGAGCAACAAGGAGTACACCTCGTACATGCAGACGGCCAAGAAGTCTACCAACGCCACCAATACAGCACTGGTGCAGCGAGTGGGACAACGCCTTGCAAGCGCAGTAGAATCCTACCTGCGGGCTAACGGCATGGCAGAAGAAGTGAAAGAGTACAACTGGGAGTTTAATCTGGTACAGGATAATCAGGCCAACGCTTTTTGCATGCCCGGTGGCAAGATTGTGGTGTACGAAGGGTTGCTCCCCTACACACAAAACGAGGGTGGACTGGCCATCGTGCTCGGACACGAGATAGCACATGCCGTGGCCAAGCACAGTGCCGAGCAGATTTCCCAGCAGTACCGTCAGCAGTATGGCACCCAGATTGTGAGCGGCGTGCTCAATGCAGCCACCGGAACCAACGTGGGCAGCTATGCAGCCGTGCTGGCACAGCAGGGATTCAAGTTCAGGAACCTGAAATACAGCCGTGACCACGAGACCGAAGCAGACCGCATGGGACTGATCTTTGCAGCGATGGCCGGCTACGACCCGCAAGTGGCCATCCCCTTCTGGCAGCGCATGTCGTCTGGCAACAGCGGGGGCAGCGATTTTCTTTCCGACCACCCGTCGGATGCAAAGCGTATCGCCACCCTACAGCTGGAAATGCCCACAGCCCTGAAGTATTACCAGGCATCGGGCAAGGCTTCCGCCTCGACCACCAAGAAAACCTCGACCACCAAGACAGCTTCTGGCACCAAGACCTCGACTACCAAGACGGTATCGGCCTCACAACTGTACAAGAACACGAAAAAATAAATTTTTGAAACCCTAATAAGATATGTTGGAAATTAATTCTTACGAAGAGTTTGCTGCCCATCTCGGGCAGGAAATCGGCACTTCCGAATGGTTGGAAGTGGACCAAGAGCGTGTAAACGGTTTTGCTGACGCCACACTCGACCACCAGTGGATACACGTAGACGTGGAGAAGGCCAAGGCTGAGAGTCCCTACAAAGGCACCATCGTACACGGCTACCTCACCCTGTCGCTGTTGCCCTATTTCTGGAATCAGGTCATCAAGGTCAACAACCTCAAGATGATGGTGAACTACGGCATGGACAAGATGCGTTTTGGCCAAGCCGTCCCTGTGGGCAGCCGCCTGCGCATGGTCACCACCCTCCACGAGATTGCCAACCTCCGTGGCATCTGCAAGGCAAGCATTCAGTTTAAGATAGAAATCGAAGGCCAGCGCAAACCTGCCCTTGAGGGTATCGCCACATTCCTCTATTATTTTAAATAAGGTGTAGTGCTTCTTCGGTTACACAAGTATATGGACATTGTCGGCATCTGCGGCAATGTCCATTTTGTAATATGCAGATGCTATTTTGGAGAAACCATTGTTCGAAATGTCGGAAAAACTATAAGATTTCGCACTTTTTACTTACTCTTGGACAACTTTTTAGGAGAAATATTTGCTTTTTATCCGTTTTTTCCTACCTTTGCAGACCGATTTAGAGAACTGAATAAGATTTAATTAGTTTTTAACAAGGAAGAAAAAATGAAAAAGTTACTTTTGATTTTTGCAGCTGCATTGCTGACCGTTTCTGCCAATGCACAAACAGTAACAGAGAGCAAAACCTCCGACAATTGGTATATCGGCGTGAATGGTGGCGTAGCCACAGCCTCTAAAGGCCACGCATGGCTCAAGGACCTCCAGCCCAACGCTGGTCTGCGTCTCGGCCGCTGGTTTACACCTGTATTTGGTCTCGCTGTAGAGAGCAATGCTTATTTCAAGAACACAAACGGCTATACCACCGGTACACTGGTCAACGCCCTCAACACCTCGCTGCTCGCCACCGTAAACATGAGCAACTGGTTTGGTGGCTACAAGGGTGAGCCCCGCTGCTTCGAGGTTATCCCTGTACTGGGCCTGGGTTGGGGACACATATTCGGCAGCCCCACAGAGGAGTATCGTCAGGATCTGCTTACCTCAAAGGTTGGTATCGACTTTGCCTTCAACTTCGGCGCCAGCAAGCAGTGGCAGTTCTATGTTGAGCCTTCTATGAACTGGGCACTCAACGGTACCGACAAACTGAAGCTCAATGTCAACAATGAGACCACAAACTGGTATGACGGTGTGGCTTATAACCTCAACAAGTCTGCATTCCAGCTCAATGTAGGTCTGGTTTACAAGTTCAAGAACTCTAACGGCACCCACAACTTCACCATCGCACAGCTGCGTGATCAGGCCGAGATCGACGCGCTCAACGCACAGATCAATGACCTGCGCAACGAACTGGCCAAGAAGCCGAAGGAGGTAGTGAAAGAGATTGTAAAGGAGACACCGGCTCCCGCTCCGCAGGAGGTAAAGGTTGAGAATCTGGTATTCGTGACCTTCGCTCAGGGCAAGTCGCTCCTCACCAAGGAGGCTAAGGCTGCACTCGACGGCATTGCAGAGGGCAAGCACGTACAGATTGTAGGTACTGCTTCACCCGAGGGTTCTAAGGAGATCAACGACAAGCTGTCTCAGGCTCGTGCCGACGTTGTAGGCGACTACCTGAAGAGCCGCGGCATCATCGTGGACGAAGCTACCGGTAAGGGTGTACAGGGTACCACCTCTAACCGTCTGGCTGTAGTGTACGTAAAGTAACCCCCAACAGATTTTCCTAACATTCATCTCCAGCATCGCAAGGTGCTGGAGATTTTTTATCCCTATTTAGTCTCTCAAACACTTGGATTTCGTACATTTTTTTTGCTGTGGAATTAAGGTAATGAATGCAAGAAATCTGATTAAACCCAAATCGGCCATTAGATGATTATGCGCAAACAAACTCTCTTTTTGTCATCTGCCTTTCCGGTTTTCGGTTACAATGGAACCCCATTGCGTCCTCAAAACGTAGAGACATCTGTTCAAAAACAAGAGTTGTTATCATCATAACGCTAAGGACCGATTTGGGTTAAAGAAAGCCAGGTCAAAGTCACACACACGAAAGCCAAATGCCACCTTTACGCCGCTAAAGATGGCATTTAGCTCACCTAAACGCCACCTTTAGCCTATGCAACTGTAGCTGCTGGCGGCGGAAACGACAACGGGGAGAATCACCTGACGTGGTGATTCTCCCCGTGTCTTGTCTTACTCCCCCTCTGGGAGTATTGCCTATTCCGCTAATCGAGGTCGGGCACGATGAGTTTGTAGCCCTTGCCATGAATGTTGATGATCTCTATCTGGTCGTCATCCTTCAGGTGCTTGCGCAGCTTGGTGATGTACACATCCATAGAGCGCGCATTGAAGTAGTTGTCGTCTATCCAGATGGTCTTCAGGGCAAAATCGCGCTGCAGTATCTCATTGGCATGCGAGCAGAGGAGCGCCAACAGTTCGTTCTCCTTGGTAGTGAGCTTGGTCTGCTTATCACCGATGGTGAGCAGCTGCTTCTGTGTGTCAAACGTGAAGCGGCCGATCTGGTACACCGTAGCCTCCTTGTTTTTCTTGCCACGTACTCTTCGCAAGATGGCTTCGATGCGGAGCACGAGCTCTTCCATAGAGAACGGTTTGGTGATGTAGTCATCGGCACCGAGCTTGAATCCCTCGAGGATATCATCCTTGAGCGTGCGGGCTGTCAGGAAGATGACCGGTATCTCTGCATTGGCCTGACGTATCTCCTGGGCGAGTGTGAAACCGTCTTTTTTGGGCATCATCACATCGAGCACGGCGATGTCGAACTTGGTTTTCAAGAACTCCTTGTAACCGGCCTCTCCGTCTTGGCAGAGCGTAGCCTGATATCCCTTAGCCTGAAGGTATTCGCGAAGCAGCATACCCAGATTCTCGTCGTCCTCACAAAGTAAAATCTTCAACTTGTCGTCCATAATTGTATCGTTTTAAAAAGTTTATACTATATATATTAATGTGTCTCTATCCTTGTTTACTTATTTTTTTCAATCGCGTATGATGGGCAGTTTGATGGTGAAAGTGGTTCCCTTGCCGTACTCGCTCTCCACCTTAATCTCACCACTGTGCAGGTCCACGATTTTCTTGACATAGGCCAGTCCCAATCCGAATCCCTTCACATCGTGTACGTTTCCCGTATGTACGCGGTAGAACTTCTCAAACACCTTTTTCAGATTCTCTTTCTTGATGCCGATGCCGGTGTCGCGTACCGAGAGGCAGAGGTGGGCATCGTCGTTCCATGTCTTGAGATAGATGTCGAGCGGTGCATCGGGCTTGCCATACTTCACAGCATTGTCCATCAGGTTGAAGATGGCGTTCTGGAAGTGCATCTCGTCCACGTATGCGGTAGAGTTGATGGCGCCTATCTCGGTGTATATCTTGCCGCCGGTGTGCTCTACACGCAGTGTAAACGAGTTGGCGATACCCTCGACCAGTTCGTTGAGATCGAGCTCCTTGCGCTTAAACACGGCCTTCTTACGGTCGAACATGCTCATCTGCAGTACCTTCTCCACGAGGAAGCGTAGACGCTTGGTCTCTTCTTGCACGACACCGGAGAGATGTTTCATCATCGTCTCGCTCTTGGTCACCGTCTGGTCGTTCATCATCTGTGCCGCCAGGGATATGCTGGCTATCGGGGTCTTCAGTTCGTGGGTCATGTTGTTGATAAAATCATTCTTTATCTCTGTCAACCTCTTGGAGCGGAAGATGGTCACGATGGTGAAGATGAACGTGACGAGCAGTACCAGGGTGAAGATGACACTCGGTATCATAAACTGTACCGCGGAGTAGATGTACTTGTTCATGGTGGGGAAGTGTATCTTCACTACGCCCATCTTAGAGGTGGGATCGTTGTGGAAGAGCACCTGCGAGTAGGTGTATTCCTCACCCTCGTCGGTATAGTCGGAGCAGCGGTACACCTCGCGTCCGTCTTGGGTGGAGACGGTGAAGTGATACTCGAGATTGATGCCGTTGTTCATCAGTTCTGCCTTCAAGTCCTGGTCCAGCAGTTTGAAGTTGATGCGCTCCTTCAGCGGCTTGTCCGAAGCCGAGTAGAGTATCGATACCACCACCTCGTCGAGCAATGCCTTCTGATAGACATAGCGATTTTTCACGATTTCCTGCATGGAACGCGATGCCTCGGAGATGGAGCCCTTGTCATTCTTCATAATCATAGCCTTGGGCTTGTTGGCCGGATTGGCCGAGAGGGTCTTCAACTCAAACGAGGAGTAGATTGTGCCGTCTTTGCCCACTGCCGCATACTGGTGAGAGTGCTGCACCGTGCCGTCAGGATGGCCGGAGCGGGTGCCCACCGAGTCTTTCTGATAAGCCTTTCGCTCGGTCTCGTTCACGTCTTTTTCGAGATAGCGGAGCGTCTCATTGAGTTCCAGATTTCGCGAAGCCTGATAGAGCGCTCTGTTGACGCTTTCATCAAACTGTTCCTTCTTCATGTCAGCCATTCCTTGAATGTAGCTGAGCTGAAGATAAAGCAGTATCAGGAAAGATACGCCCATGATGATGGCTATTGTCCAAATCGTACGCTGTTTCATGTTTACAAATATAGTGAAAAACTTAATTCGTTAACACATTAACGTTAACAAATTCTTGTCGATTTATCAAAATTAACCGTTTTTCTTGTTTTTAGTTCAAAATATGCAACTAAAACACAAACAAATAGCCCATAGAGGTGCACGTGCATGCTACCCTCCTCTATGGGCTATACGGTCAAGTCTGGTTGGACCGGCATCTACACTCGGTACGCAACTACCGTTTGACGATGCGTCCCTGCACATTCCAGCGGGGCATCTTCTTGAGCGTACTATACACCGGCTGTATATTCCACAGCACAAAGACCATCAACACCGCACAAACAATAACGCTGGTGATGCCAAACAATTGCCTGATGCTGAACTACACAAGGCCGCCGAGGAGTGCAGGGAAGGGAATACTGACAAGGAGAAGCCTTATAAGAGACGCTGCACCTTTTCCAGCTCCTCCTGAGGTGCCTCTTGCAGCCTAAGAAAGGCATTGAGGTCATCAAGCAAGGCCCTTGCCTCAGCCTCCAACCCAAGTTCGCGTAGCTTCTTAGCCACCGGAATCCCCATGGTGCAGTTGCGCTGCAGCGCGTAGAAGAAATGGAGCCATGTGGCATACTGACGTTTCAGGGCCTCGTTGGGCGAGGCATAGTCCGCCTGCGTTTTCAGTTTCCAGTAATAAGCTGCAGCATTATACAGCAATACAGACAGCAGCTGATGCTTGGCCCCACTCATGACCTGCATCAAGTCATGCCCCTGACGCAGCTGCTGTTTCTTTTCCTCGCTCACCGTATCACTCTTCAGTGCCTGCCGGTAGCTACGTTCCATATTGTCAGAAACCTTGATTAACGAGTCGGCGGGCAGCTCATTCATCTTACGTTGCAGATAGTCCAGAAACAGCTTTTCAAACTCATCGTCGCAATGGTTCTTACTATAAAAGTTAAGCATAATCTGTTCCGTATCCATATAAGCTGTACCCCCGCCAATAGATGCCGAGATAGCATTGTCGTTGTTTGTAGGGTCCAAGGCATTCATGGCCCGTTTGATAGCCATCAACTCGTCAAACTCCTGCCTGCGGTTGCCTGCCGTCGCCTCTGCAAGGCAAGCACTCAACCATCTCATTTGGGCCGCGTTGAGCTTGCGCAGCCCCTTGATGCCTAAGTTCGGCCACGCCTCGACCAGAACTTGTGTTATGCGCTTCATCAACGGTGCGTTGTAAGCCGTCAGCCACTGGATCCATTGAGCATTGTCGGGAATCACAAACGGTCCTAAAAACAGTAAGCCCTTGGATGCACAAACATCCAAGGGCTCACCATATCTGTCATGCGCCTACGCACAAAGGGTTATTCATCCTCTTCTTTCTGTTCGGCCTCATGCTCGGCAATGAGCTTGCTCTGGATATCATTGGGCACAAGTTCGTAGCTGGCGAACTTGGTCGAGAACGAAGCACGTCCACCTGTCAAGCTACTGAGCGAGATAGAGTAGTTGGAAAGCTCTTTCAAAGGTATCTTGGCCTGCAGTTTCTGATAGCCAGCCTCCGACTCCATACCCATAATGAGGGCACGACGGCCTTGCAAGTCGCTCATGACATCGCCCATATAGTCTGACGGCACATAGACCTCAAGGTCATAGATAGGCTCAAGAATCTTCGGACCTGCGTTCTTGAACGCCTCAGAGAACGCATGGCGGGCAGCCAGCGTAAACGAGATTTCGTTGGAGTCTACCGGGTGCATCTTTCCATCATAGACGATAACGCGCACATCGCGGGCATAGCTACCGGTAAGCGGGCCACGCTCCATACAGTCCATCACACCCTTAAGGATAGCGGGCATAAAGCGTGTATCAATGGCACCACCCACTACAGAATTGATGAAAACGAGCTTGCCTCCCCACTCCAGTGCTACTTCCTGACGGCCCTTGACGTTCATCTTGAACTCTTGTCCGCCAAAGTTGAAGCTTGTAGGATCGGGCATTCCGTCTGCATAAGGCTCCACTATCAAGTGTACTTCGCCAAACTGGCCTGCACCACCACTCTGTTTCTTGTGACGATAGTCGGCACGCGCCTTCTTGGTAATGGTCTCGCGATAAGGAATGTGCGGCTCATCAAACACCACGTTGAGCTTCTCGTTGTTCTCCAAACGCCACTTGAGGGTACGGAGATGGAACTCACCCTGGCCATGTACGATGGTCTGGCGCAACTCCTTGCTCTGCTCTACCACCCATGTGGGATCTTCCTGACGCATCTTTACCAATGCCACCATCAGTTTTTCCATATCCTGGGCATTGACGGTACGGATGGCACGCGAATACTTCGAATTGGGATATTTGATAAAGTCGAAACGCCACTCACAATCCTTGCCATTGAGGGTGTTGCCTGTCTTCACGTCTTTCAGCTTCACGGTACAGCCGATGTCTCCGGCATTCAACTGGTCCACAGCGATACGGTTGGCACCTGCACAAGCGTAGATGGTACCGATACGCTCCTTGGAGCCACGGTCGGCATTGGCCAAGTCGTCGCCCGGCTTCACCGAACCGCTCATTACCTTGAAGTAAGATACCTCGCCGATATGCGGCTCCACACCGGTCTTGAAGAAATAGAGGCTCTCGGGACCGTCGCTCACGGGGTCAACCTCCTCACCACGGGTGTTGTGCACCTTGGGCATCTCGCTGACAAAGGGCACTACATTGCCCAAGAATTCCATCAGACGGCGTACGCCCATATCCTTGCCTGCACAAACACAGAACACGGGGAAGATGCTACGGGTCACCAGACCCTTGCGGATGCCCTCGCGCAACTCGTCTTCGGTCAGCGTCTCCTCCTCAAAGAATTTCTCCATCAAGGTCTCGTCGTTCTCAGCAGCAGCCTCTACCAGGGTCTTGTGCAGCTCCATAGCCTTGTCCATCTCCTCGGCCGGAATCTCCTCGATAATGGGAGCTCCACCCTCGGGCTTCCAGCTGTACTTCTTCATCAGGAGCACATCGATCAGGGCATTGAATCCGTTGCCCGTCTCGATGGGATACTGTATCTGGACGCACTTGCTGCCATAGATCTCCTGCATGGTATTGATGATATTCTCAAAATCGCACTTGTCTGAATCCAACTGGTTAACAAGGAAGATGACGGGCTTCTTCAGCTTCTCGGTATATCTGAAACAGTTCTGGGTACCCACCTCAGGACCATACTGTCCGTTGATGAGTATCACAGCCTCATCGGTCACGTTGAGGGCAGTGATGGCACCCCCCACAAAATCGTCGGCACCCGGGCAGTCGATGATATTCAGCTTCTTGTTGTTCCACTCCACATGGAAGACTGTGGGGAACACAGAATAACCGTATTCCTGCTCCACGGGGAAATAGTCGCTCACCGTATTCTTGGCCTCGACTGTTCCGCGACGCTTGATGATACCTGCTTCGAAAAGCATACTCTCGGCAAGTGTGGTCTTGCCGCTGCCCGCACTGCCAAGCAGCGCGATGTTCTTGATTTCATTTGTCTGATATACTCTCATATCAAAAGATTTAAGTAATTAGTAAAGTTCTTAGTTCTGGGTCTGGCACCATCTGGTGACTATAACGACGATAAAGGTAGGTATTTTTAAACAAAACGCCAAAAGAAAATCCATAAAATCGACAAACTTTTTAAACTTATTAGTAATTTTGTGGCAAAATTATGGCAGGATTATACATACATATTCCCTTCTGTACGTCACGTTGCCTGTATTGTGGGTTTTACAGCACCACACTGTCACCGCTGCGCCAACGGTACGTAGAAGCGCTGTGCCGGGAGATGCAGCTCCGGCCTCTCACCTCGGGACAGATAGAGACGGTGTATCTGGGCGGAGGCACGCCCAGCACACTCTCTCGGGAGCAGTTGGAGCTCCTGTTTCATTATATATATAAGGTGTACCCCATAGCCCCAAATGCAGAAGTGACCATCGAGTGCAATCCAGACGATGTTTGCAGTCCACACTTCGCACTGCCGGCACCCGTCAACAGGGTGAGCATGGGCGCACAGACCTTCAATGACGGGCGACTGCACTTCATCCGCCGCCGTCACAGCGCCCGACAGGTGGACGAGGCCGTGAGCCGACTGAGAGCAATGGGAATCAGAAATGTGAGTATAGACCTGATATTCGGGTTTCCGGGAGAGACGCTCGACGAGTGGCAAAACGATATCGACCATGCGCTCGCACTGCAGGTGGAGCATATCTCGGCCTACTCGCTCATGTACGAGGAGGGCACCCCGCTCTACCGCATGCTGGATGAGGGTGCCATCGAGGAGATAGACGAAGAACTGTCGCTCAACATGTACGACACGCTGACCGACCGACTCGCTGCAGCCGGGTATGAGCACTACGAAATCAGCAACTTTGCCCTACCCGGATTCCGAAGCCGGCACAACAGCAGTTATTGGCACGAGATACCCTACATAGGCATAGGGGCTGCCGCCCACTCTTATGACCGACAGACCCGCCAATGGAATGTGCCCAATCTGGAAGCTTATCTCTCGGCCATTGAGGAAGGGCGCATACCCTGCGAAGCGGAGACCATAGACGAGGCCACCCGCTACGACGACCTGGTGACCACGGCCCTACGCACCCGTGAGGGTATCAATGTCCATACGCTCACCCCACCCTATCGTGAGCACCTGCTACGGCAAGCCCAGCCCTACATAGACCGGGGACTGCTGGATATGGAGCAGGGCCAACTGCACCTTACCCGCCAAGGCATCTATGTATCAGACAGCATCATGGCAGACCTCATGTATGTCTGACCGCCGTATGCTCCTTACGGCTCCAACTTGCCCGTGCGTCTGTATTCTTCGTAAAAATGCTGCTTGATGTCGGCATCGATGTCGGCCACCGACCGTTTGCCCGTCACGTAAGGTTTTGCCATCTGGCATAGCACCAGCACGACTACACCCACCACCAACGACAAGAGGAGATTCAACAGCTCGGAGGCCACAAGATGCAGCTCCTGCAACCAAAAAATCACCACTACGGGAAACAACAGCAACAGCCAGTCGCCCGCCGTATTCATCTTCACACTCTTGGCACGCTCCTCTGCCAGATGGCGGGGAGCCCGTGTCAGCAGCTGCTGGTTGTGGCGCTGCCAATATTCCTCAAATTCTTGTTCCATCATACATGTTTTGTCCGCATCGGTCAGCCGCTACGCATCATGTAATATCATGCGCAGACAGCAACCTTATGAGCTACACCGCACACTGTGGCGGAGATTGCGCCTGCAAGTTACAAAACTATTCCGAAACAGACAAGACACGGCCTTATTTTTTAAGGAAAATGTTAATTGACAACCAACATTTGGCATTGTTATCCACAATGACTACCTTTGTATTCGACAAAGAATGACCCTACAAACAGATAAATCCAACAATTAGAAACGTATGAAAAATAGCTACAAGACACTGCTGGCCAGCGCCCTGCTCATGATGGGTACGGCTGCCACCGCACAAGAAAACATCAAGCTCATTGTCGGCACCTATACCAATGGCCAGAGCAAGGGTGTGTACACGTACCAGTTTGACCAACAGACGGGCAAAGCCTCACCCATCGATACCCTGGCGCTTGCCAACCCCTCGTTTCTCACCGTGGCAGGTGATGGTAAGACCATCTACGCCGTAAGCGAAACCTCGGACGAGAAGGCCAGCGTGAGCGCCATTGCTTTCGACAGCACCACGGGCAAGATGAAACTGCTCAATACGCAGCCCACCCAAGGGGCCGACCCCTGCTATGTGGAGACCAATGACAACTTCCTGCTCACAGCCAACTACACGGGAGGCTCCATGAGTCTCTTTCCCGTCAATCTGGATGGTACTTTAGGGGCTATGTCGGCACAGTTTAAGGGAACCACCGGCGGCACCTACATGCCCAACCAGCAACAGGCGCACATGCACGCCGCCTGCTTTACACCCGATGGCAGCTATGTGCTGGCCACCGACTTCAGCGCTGACCGCATCCTGAAGTATGAGATCACCGGCATGGAGAGCATCAAGGAGGCAGGTGTTGCCGCCACGTTGCCTGCCGGTTCGGGTCCGCGCCACATCACCTTCAGCACCGACAGCCGCTTCTTCTATGTCATGAGCGAGATGTCGGGCAAAGTATCGGTCTATGGATGGAACTACGGCAAGGTGCGCCCGATACAGGAAATAGCCGCCGACACGGCCAACGGACACGGAGGCGCTGACATACATGTGTCGCCCGACGGCAAATTCCTCTACGCAAGTTGCCGACTCAAGAACGATGGTATCGCCATCTTCCGCATAGACCGTGCCACAGGCAAACTTACCCGCGTCGGTTATCAGCCCACGGGCAAGCACCCACGTCATTTCAACATCACTCCCAACGGCAAATTCCTGCTCTGTGCCAGTAGGGACGAGAACCGTATACAGGTATTCAGCATCGACAAGGCCACCGGCATGCTTACCGATACCGGACAGGACATCGCCGTGGACCGCGCCGTATGCGTGAAGTTCTATCCTACAGTCATGCAGCCGGGTATTGGCGACGGCCAATTCCGAATCATCGAGAAATAACAACTTCCTGTGTGTATAGGGCTTTCGGCCTTCCGTTTTGCCCTATATAGTGACCTACCGGCAAATGGAGTACGAGCGTATCGCAATTGGAGTACGCTCGTATTCCATTTGCGATACGACCGTACTCCATTTGCGATACGCTCACCAAACGCCACTCTTCCTCCCATCAAAAGCCACTAAAAAAGACCAAAGGGCCACCATTCTTCCGAACGATGACCCTTTGGTCTTATGATGCAGGGCTTCCGGCGAACGGTCAACCCCATATCTGCATGTTTATTTTACCTTGTCTACGATAGCCTTGAAAGCTTCGGGGTTGTTGACAGCGAGGTCAGCGAGCACCTTACGGTTGATCTCGATACCGGCCTTGTGCAATGCGCCCATCAACTGGCTGTAGCTCATGTCCTGCAGACGTGCAGCGGCATTGATACGCTGAATCCAGAGTGCACGGAATGTGCGCTTCTTGTTACGACGGTCACGATAGGCATAGGTAAGACCCTTCTCCCAAGTGTTCTTAGCTACGGTCCAGACATTCTTTCTTGCTCCAAAATAACCTTTAGTGAGCTTCAGAATTCTTGTTCTTTTTGCTTTTGATGCAACGTGATTAACTGATCTTGGCATAATTTTTTTCTTTAAAAGTTCGACTAAAAAGTTTAATTAATTAACGGAGGCAAAGAAGGTCGCGCACCTGCTTCATGTTGCTGCGGTCAACCAATGTCTCGTGTACCAGATTTCTCTTCTGTTTCTTTGTCTTCTTAGTCAGGATGTGACTGTGGTAAGCATGATGTCTCTTGATCTTACCTGTACCGGTAAAGGAGAATCTCTTCTTTGCACCGGAGTTTGTCTTTACTTTTGGCATTTTTTGTTTTAATTTTAAAGAGTTATTGTTATAATATAGGTGGTAACGTATATACCAGGACGTTACGCACACTATGTTTTTTTTATTCTTCGTTAGTGAGTTTCTTCAGCGCCTCTACACCGTTCTTCGCATTACCGAAGAGCCCTCCATCGGTCTTGGGTGCTTCTTCAGCCTCCACATTGGCCGACTTTGCCGCTGCCTCTTCTGCCTCACGGTCACGCTTCTGCTGACTCTTCTTGACCACTCTTGCTTTTTTGGGAGCAAGGTACAAGAACATCTTCTTGCCTTCGAGCGCGGGCATCGACTCTACCTTACCGTACTCTTCCAAATCATTGGCAAAACGGAGAAGGAGAACCTCACCCTGTTCCTTGAAAAGAATGGAGCGTCCGCGGAAGAACACATACGCACGAACCTTGTTGCCATCGAGGAGGAACTCTTGTGCATGCTTCAGCTTGAACTGATAGTCGTGCTCATCGGTCTGAGGACCGAACCGAATCTCCTTTACCTCAACTTTAACCTGCTTCTGCTTCATTTCCTTCTGCCGCTTCTTCTGCTGGTAAAGGAACTTGGAATAGTCGATCAAGCGACAAACTGGCGGCTGGGCATTGGGGGAGATTTCTACAAGGTCAACTCCCTGCTGGCGAGCCAAATCCAAAGCCTTTCGTGTGGGCATTACCTCTGACCCGTCTTCACCTACAATACGAACTTCCCGTACATGAATCTGCTCATTCACGCGGTACTGATTCTTCATTTTGTCATTCTTCATCCAACTATATTATCATTAGCGGCTGCAAAATTACAAAATAATCGGGAATCAACAAAATTAATCCCCGATTATTTATAAAAGATGTAAAAAATATTTTTAGTCTTGAGGCTCAATGCTGGTCGCAGCCAACTGCTCTGCTACCTCATCGTTGATACGCTTGGCAAAATCTGCGAGCGACATGGTGGCTTGCTCGCCGCCACCCTGCTTGCGCATGCTTACCAAACCTTCTGCGGCCTCTTTCTCGCCGACCACTACCATGTAGGGAACACGCTTGAGCTCATTGTCACGTATCTTGCGGCCGATCTTCTCGTTGCGGTCGTCGACCGTGGCACGTACACCTGCATTGTCCAAATATTTAGCAACCTTGCGTGCATAGTCATTGTACTTCTCAGAAATGGGAAGGATAGCCACCTGATCAGGTGTCAGCCACAAGGGGAAGTGACCGGCTGTATGCTCAATCAGCACGGCGGTAAAGCGCTCCAGCGACCCGAACGGCGCACGGTGTACCATGACGGGTGTCTTTTTGGTGTTGTCTTCTGCCGTGTACTCCAACTTGAAACGGGCAGGCAAGTTATAGTCCACCTGAATGGTACCCAACTGCCAGCGACGACCAATGGCATCCTTGACCATGAAGTCGAGCTTGGGACCGTAGAAAGCTGCCTCGCCATACTCGATGCGTGCATCGAGTCCTTTCTCGGCACAAGCCTCCTTGATAGCGGTCTCACTCTCTTCCCAAACCTCGTCCGAACCAATGTATTTCTCCTTGTCGTTAGGATCACGGAGACTGATTTGAGCCTCAAAGTTATCGAACTGGAACACCTTGAACACCGTCTGGATGATGTCCATGACGCGCAGGAACTCGCCCTTCACCTGATCGGGACGGCAGAAGATATGCGCATCGTCCTGCGTGAACGAACGCACGCGGGTAAGGCCGTGCAACTCGCCGCTCTTCTCATAACGATAGACCGTACCAAACTCAGCCACACGCAACGGAAGGTCTTTATACGAACGGGGCTTGTGTGCAAACACCTCACAATGGTGCGGACAGTTCATCGGCTTGAGCATGTACTCTTCCTCTTCCTCCGGTGTATGGATGGGCTGGAAACTGTCTTTGCCGTAGTGGGCATAGTGACCGGAAGTGACATAAAGATTCTTGGAACCGATGTGCGGCGTAATCACCTCCTGGTATCCGAAACGTTTCTGTATCTTACGCAGCATCTCCTGCAAGCGGATGCGCAGATCGGTACCCTTAGGAAGCCACATGGGAAGTCCCTTTCCCACCCTGTCGGAGAAGAAGAAGAGCTCCATCTCCTTGCCAATCTTACGATGGTCACGCTTCTTGGCCTCTTCCAACATCTGCAGATATTCGTCGAGCATCTTCTTCTTGGGGAATGTGATGCCATAGATACGCGTCATCTGCTCACGCTTGGCATCGCCACGCCAGAAAGCACCGGCCACGCTGGTAATCTTGATGGCCTTGATCTCACCGGTGGAAACCAAGTGCGGTCCGCGGCACAAGTCGGTGAACTTGCCTTGTGTATAGGTGGAGATGGTACCATCCTCCAGATCCTGCTCGATATGCTCACACTTGTATTCCTGGCCATCCGCATGGAACTCACGCAGCGCATCAGCCTTGGAAACTTCTTTGCGTACCACAGGCTCGTTTTTCTTGGCCAGCTCACGCATCTTTTCCTCTATCTTGGGGAAATCATTCTCTGATATGGTCTGGCCTTCTGCCGGCATGACATCATAGAAGAAGCCATTCTCGATAGCAGGGCCGAAGCCAAACTGGATGCCCGGATAAAGCTCTTGCAGCGCCTCGGCCAGCAAATGGGCCGATGTGTGCCAGAATGTGTGCTTTCCCTCTTCATCCTCAAACTTGTACAAAGCTATCGCAGCATCCTCGTAGATGGGGCGATTGAGCTCTACCGTCTCACCATTGACACCGCAAGATACAACGTTGCGAGCGAGAGCCGGCGAGATGCTCTCGGCGATTTGTAACCCTGTTACGCCCTCTTCGTATTCACGCACAGAGCCATCAGGAAATGTGATTTTAACCATAATACAAATTAGTTTATTCTTAATCGGATGCAAAAATAACACTTTGTTTCCAATAAACGGAAGAAAATACTGATAATTTGCAATTCCGAAAGAAGAAAAATCCTACCGTCTTCCCTTACTTGCCGCTAAACTGTTTGATGATACTATAGGCTGCATAGAGCCCCAACTCGCCCGCATGACTCAAGTCTCTGATACCCTGAGCCTTGTTCCCATTCTTGACATGGGCGATACCACGGTTGTAGTAAGCCTCAGCCAGACGCGGATCGAGTCCGATGGCCTTGTTGTAATCATCTATGGCGTTGGCATAAACCTTTTGGGAGGCATACATGTTACCTCGGTTATAATACAGGTAAGCATTGCGGGGCGCCAATGCGATGGCCTTATCCAGATCATCCTTCACTTTGAGCATATTAGCCCTCACCTCGGCACCCGGAGCACCATGTGTAGTATCAAAATCATTGATCATCATCTGGCAAACAGCACGCTGCCAATAATACATGGAGGAATGGCTGTCCATGTGTATCGAGGTGGAGAGGTCGGCGATGGCCGCATCATAATCCTGTACCACACTATACGCTACCGCACGCTGCAACAACTCTCTCGAAGCACTGCCCATCTGCTGGGCAGAAGCGATGGAGACAGAGAGTGTGTCTATCTGGTTAAAGAAAGCATGCGTGTCCGACTCTGTCAACTGCGGCGGGTTGCATGTCACATAGATCTTAAAGCCGGTATTGCCACGACTGTTAAACTCCTCCACATCCTTATCATAAGCCTGATAGGCATTCACACCATTGTTATACTTGAAGTACGACAAGGCATACATCGGCATAAAGTCGGCTTCAATGGTACGGTTCTGTATCTTTCCGCGATATTCGCTCTTATACTCTGTACCCACCTCGCTCTCGTCGGCCACCACCAGCTCGGCGTATTTCTCCGGATCAATCTCGCTACGCTTACGTATGGCCTTGCGCTTGTTCTTGCTCCAACGCGGCTGAATGCCCAAATGCTTGTCCATCTGCGCCTTGAGAATCTTAAACTCATCGAGTTCGGCCTTGGCCGTCATGCCCAACTTGCGGTAAGCCTTGGCACGGTACGACAGACCCGTCCAGAAATTGGGAAACTGGTCGATGACAGTGGTATAATCCCTGATGGCCGACTTCAGGTCTCCGGTCCTGTCGTGCAGGAGTGCACGGTTAAAGATAGCCAGATAGTTCTCCGGCTCCATCTTGATGACATAATCGAAGTCGGAGATGGCACGGTTGTCATCGCCCAACTGCATACGCAGCTGTCCGCGGTTATAGTGAGCCATAAAATTGTTGGGGTCAAAATCCAACGCGGTATCATAATCGGCCATCGCTCCACGCAGATTGTTATAGTTGTAGCGTGCCAAGGCCCGGTTTACATAGTTGGACACCACTTTCGGCCTCAGGTGTATGGCCTTGCTCAGATAGGTATCTGCATCTTTCCACTCCCTCCGGGCGAGACTGATGTAGGCACGAGTGGTCCAAGTATTGCCGTCGTAGGGATCCAGTTCCAGACTCTTGTCCAGCCACTTGGCTGCTGCTGTCGTATCTTTCTCGTGCAGAAACACCTCTGCTTTCAACGAATACGCATTGGCAAACCCCGACCACTTCCTGATGATAGTATCGAGTTCGAGATGTGCCTGCTTGTAATCCTTGGTGTTCATCCGGCAGATGGCACGGTTGAACCAGAAGTTGCGCTGGTCAGGACTCAGTTTGATAGCTCTCGTATAGTCCTCTATCGCCTTGTCATACTTCTCCTGTCTGATACGCGAAATGGCACGCAAATCGTAGATGGCATCGATATAGGGATTGAGTTTGATAGCCTGAGTAGCATCGTTTTCCGCACCCAGATAGTCCTCCAGATAAAACTTGGCAGCACCACGATACTGCCAAGGCTGGTAGAGATAAGGCTTCAAGGATATGACCTGATTGAAATACTGTATCGAGAGCACATAGTCTTCGTAATGCAGGGCTATCTCGCCGCTTGTCAGCAAGCGGTCAGTATTATACTGTGCCGAAGCCGGCAGCGTGCACAGCATACACGAAACCAGCAACCATCCGGCCAACACGCTATGCCGCAGCCCGCGACGTGCGGTCAGCAAACAGGAACAAGCTACCTTGCCACCTGCCAATGTAACCCTATGTATTCTCTCTCCCATCTTATTATCCTAAAAATCATTATCCTTACCTTGTATCACCGACGACACATCCTCGTGCCGGAAGTCCCTCCGGCTATCGCCTTACAGGCTTGGTGCGGTACGCACAGCGGTACTTGCCCTGCATCATCGCCTTGAGCTTGCCTCGGATGAGCTGCTTGCGGAGCGGCGAGACACGGTCCACAAACATCGTACCGTCGAGATGGTCAAACTCGTGCTGCATCACACGTGCCAGATAGCCCTCTACCCACTCGTCGTGCTCCTTCAACTCCTCGTCGAGATAGGTTACATGGATACGGGTGGGGCGCACCACGGTCTCATGGATGCCAGGGATGCTCAAGCAGCCCTCCTCCATCGACACCTTTTCCGAATCGTTGTCCACTTCCACAATATGCGGATTGATGTAGGCATGACGGAAACCCTCATACTCGGGCATGTCGTCTTTGAGCACATCCAGATCGATGACCACCACTCTGATGGCCAATCCTATCTGGGGAGCAGCCAAGCCCACACCGTCGGCAGCATCGAGCGTCTCATACATATTCTTGAGCAGTTCGTCCAGACCAGGATAGTCTGGCGAGATGTCCTCCGCCTGTTTTCTGAGCACAGGCTGACCATATATATAAATAGGTAATATCATGCTAAAAAAGATTTGATGAAAATAGTCCTTGTATTATCTCCTCGACTGCATCCAGTCTTGCAGCAGGATGGTGGCACTCACCTCGTCCACCAACCCTTTGTTTTCCCTTCGCGCCTTCTTGCCTATCCCACTGTCAAGGATGGCCCGATGGGCCAAGACCGACGTGAAGCGCTCGTCATAATACTCGATGGGCACCTCCGGGTGCTGCTTGCGCCATCGCGCCACAAACTGTTCCACCCGTGCCAGATTCTCACTGGGCTGCCCATTGGGCTGCACAGGCTTGCCGATGACGATACGCTCCACCTGCTCCTTGCCTACATATCCTGCCAGGAAAGTGAATAGTTCAGATGTAGAAACAGTGGCCAATCCATTTGCGATAATCTGCAATGGATCGGTCACTGCTATACCAGTGCGTTTCTTGCCGTAGTCGATGGAAAGTACGCGCATCTTACTTGTTAAACAGCAACCAAGCGTCGGGATAGTTGCCCGCACGGAACTGGTTGCGGCTCTGAACGGCCGAAGCCTTGTCTGCATGTGTAGAAGCGACAACACGGTACATGCTACGGTCAGAGTTGAATACAATCTGGGCGGCATAGCCAGCTGCCTTGAGCGTGCTCTGCAGTCCCTCTGCGTTAGCCTTCACTGAGAAAGAACCTACCACCACGCTGAAAGCCTTGAGGCCGGCACCGCTGATCAGGGTTACGTTCTCTGTGCGTACATTTGCATTATCCACATTGTCTACCACGGTGGTCTGTGTGGCAGGTTTCTCCACGATGGGTGCCACCACAGGAGTCTGTGTCACCGGCTGCTGCTCTGCTACCTGCTCTTGCGCCTTGGCTTTCTCATAAGCCTTCTTATAAGCGCTCTCTTTGCTGGAACCGCAACTTGTCATAACCAAAGCAGCGCAAACACCTGCGCACAAAACCAAACTCTTCTTCATAATTTTCCGTTAGCTATTTTGAAATTATACGTTTATCCAAAGTTGATGCGAAATTACAAAATATCTCGCAAACACGCCACTTTTCGGCGCATAAAGTTTGTTAAAACCATTAAATGACACCAATTTAACAAAAAATGGCAACGATTTCATGGCCGATAGCGTTCTTTTTCTTATATTTGCCCTTACTTCCCCTGCACAGGAGGAACCAACAGAATTGTTTAATTATAATATTTACGAGTATGAAGACATTAGGTTACATCGGTGCATTTCTCGGCGGCGCACTCGCCGGAGCTGCTGTGGGTTTGATTTTCGCACCTGAAAAGGGAACAGACACACGTAATAGGATTTCTGACGCCATCGACGACTTCTGCAAGAAGCACGATATCAAGCTCAGTCGCAAACAGGTAGACGATCTCGTAGACGACATCAAGGACGCAGCCGCTGACATTATCGAATAAGCGATCAACGATGATGTTTTCCTGCGACAAGAACATTGAGACGATAGGCCAGCTTGTCGAGGTGTTGAGGCACTATGTCAGCCTGCAGGGCGAGTATGTGAAGCTCAACATCGTCGACAAGGTGGTGCGCCTGCTCACGGTGGCCACCATCTCGTTTGTGATTGTGGTATTGCTCACGCTCACACTCATCTACCTGTCGTTTGCCGTAGCCCACGCCCTATCGCCGATGGTGGGCATGGCATGGGCGTTTGCCATTGTGTCGGGGTGCTACTTTTTTGTGTTGTTGCTGTGCCTCCTCTTCCGCAAACAGTGGATAGAGAGACCCTTAGTGCGGTTTCTGGCCAGCCTGTTGATGGAGAAATAAGCTATGGGAGATGCAAACATGACCACCTACCGTTCACTCGAAGATATCAGGACACGCCGCGAAGCAATCCTGAAAGACATACAAGCTGACAACAAGCAGATCAAGACGCTGTGGGAATCGCTCTTCCACAAGGCTGACACTTCCACAGCCCTCACCCCCTCGCGCAAATTCAGTACCCTGATGAATGTTGGAGCGGGATTCTTTGATGCCGCCATCCTCGGCTGGAAACTCTATCGCAAATTCGGCAACAAGTCGTCATCGCGCAAGAAGCGCAGATGGTGACACAACCTGCCCCAAGGGGCAAAGGCCGTAGCACAATAGGGTGTGCCAAAACCTGAATGAGAGGACATCCCCTCTTATCGTCTTCAGGCTTTGACACACCCTATCGTTTGATTCCCAATCGGCCATGAGGCCACATTTCTGTGACAAAACGACTTTATCGACCGCGTTTTTCGCAAAAATCGGGCAGGTGGAACTCGTAAGACTTGTCAAACACCTGACTTACCCGGTTGATTTCCACAAACGTGGCACCGCCACCCTCGCCGAAACTTCCGCTCAGATAGGCTATCTTGTCCTCGTGCTTGATGTATCCCTTTTGCAGCAACATGCGCAACGCCGCCGTAAACAGGTACTGCGAACTCACATGCTGTTTCTGATAGATGGGAATGATACCGTAACTCAGATTGAGCCAGCGCTGTGTCTTCTCGTTATAACAGATAGCCAGCACCGGCGTGGGACCTCTGAAGGCAGCAATGTCGCGTGCGGTCTGTCCGGTCTCACTGGCAGTGATGATGCCGGCCACACCCAGCCGTCGGGTGGAGTCGATGGCCGCATGGGCCAGAAACTCACGCTGCGTACAGTGCGCTCCCAGCGGCACCTCGATGTCATGGCTCCGCTGCCGGTCTTTCTCAGCCTGCTCGGCTATGGCCGCCATCGTGCGCACGGCCTCAACGGGATAGTCGCCCGAAGCCGTCTCACCGCTCAGCATGAGCGCATCGGTGCTGTAGTAGATGGCATTGGCTATATCGGTCACCTCTGCACGGGTGGGACGCGGATTGTGTATCATGGTGTGCAGCATCTGCGTAGCCACAATCACGGGCTTCTTCTTGAGCACACACTTGCGTATCAGTTGGCGCTGTATGCCCGGTATGCGCTCGATGGGCACCTCGATACCCAAGTCGCCGCGGGCAATCATCACACCATACGACACCTCCAGAATCTCGTCGATGTTGTCCACACCCTCCTGATTCTCAATCTTCGCGATAATCTTGATGTCGCTGCCGCGCTCGTCGAGCAACTGCTGCACTGCCTTCACGTCTGCAGCGCTGCGCACAAACGAGTGTGCGATAAAATCCACATCCTCGTCAATGGCCACCTGTATGTTGGCCTTGTCTTTCTCTGTCAGCGCAGGCAGGTCTATGTGTACACCGGGCACATTGACGCTCTTACGGCCTCCCAGCACGCCATCGTTTTGCACCTGTGCCACCAACATCGGACCCACATTCTCCATCACGAGCATGTCCAGCAGTCCATCATCGAAGAGCACATGGTCTCCCCTTTTCACACTGGCGGTGAAGTTCATGCACGACACATTCACGATATCGTGCGTCGTCACCATGTCTGGCCTGCCGAATATCTTCACCACGTCCCCACGCTTGTAGCTGATAGGTTCGGCCACGGCCGTGGTACGCACCTCGGGTCCCTTGGTGTCGATGAGCAGGGCGATGTGCGGCGACACCTCACGGGTGTTTCTGATGATGGTCCGCATACCGTCGGGAGTGGCATGCGCGGTGTTGATGCGCACCACGTTCATCCCTGCGAAAAACAGTTTTCTGAGGAAGTCCACCTCGCAGCGGCGGTCACTGATGGTACAAATAATCTTGGTCTGTTTCATCTAAGTCTTCTTCTATCAATAGGTTTTATCATTCATTATCCTGAAAACGGCCAATGCTTACTCCCAACCGATGGGATGATTGAGCGTGAGCATGAACTCCTCGCCCAGCTGCATCTCCTTGGCCAACTGTTCGCTCTCCATTGTGGCACGCGCCACCGTGCCCAGTCCCAGCGCCGTACAGGCCAGATAGATGTTCTGCGACACATAACCGGCATCGAGCAACCCCAAGCGCTGCCCACTCTCACGTCCGCCAAACTTGCTCTGGTCGCTGGCCAAAACCAGCATCACAGGGGCCGAAGCCACTGCGGTCTGCCGCCCTGCCACCAAGGGACGTAGGTCCTTGGAGGAGACTTTCTTGAGCGTGTTGTTGTCGGGAGAGAAACGGTAGGCACCCTCCTTGCGCACCACAAAGACCACAACGTCCTGCGCATTGATGGCCGAGGCTGCCGTAATCTTCTTCTCGGCCTCGCGGTTGTAACCACATGCCGCCCACAAGACCTGTGCCAGGATGGCATCGGTCACCTCACGCTGCTGATAGGTACGCACCGAGTGGCGACGTTGTAGCGCCGTGTAGAGCGACATATCCACTTGCTTGTCGGGAGCTGGAAGCTGAATGACGTCTTGCGCCATCATGCCGACACTCATACCGGCCAACACGATTGTCATAAGAAATTTTCTCATATCCTTCTTAGTTTGAATAAGTTATCCATAACAGAACTTACCATCCGCCCGCATCACCACTGTGGTCGCATGACGGATGTCGTCTATCCACTTGCAAATTTACTGCAAATCCGAGACAAAAACAAATAGTAAGTCTAAAACATTCGATAAAAAAACAAAATCCTGACAGAGGATGCTCGCATCGGCGGTGCCCCTACCCTATTTACACTGATGAGCCCTCACCCTATTCCTCTCCCACGGGGCGAGGGATAGGGTGAGGGCTCATCAGTGCATAGACAGAGCGAGGGCACAATAACCTCTATTTTTGCAAATGCGGCATTTACGAAGGCTAAACGTGGCATTTACGAGGTCTAAAAGCCACGTTTAGCCCAGACATAGATGGCAAACGCTCCGAACAATGCGATTTCTTCAGCCTGCAGAATCGGGACAATAGGCCACTCTATTTACTCCCACAACAGACAAAAAAAACCGACCGACCAAGGATTTTCAGTCCCTTAGCCAGTCGGTGTCATTATAGATCAACATTCAAAAACTGTCGTCAGCCCCTTACTACTGCGCCTTTGCCCACTCGCGCAGCAGGGCATTGGCCTTGTAGAGTACGCCAGCCTCGCCGCGGAAAGTGCCCGACCCCATCGGCTCTCCGGCAGGAGTGTACCACTCGTTGAAGCCTTGGTTCTCCACGACTCGCTCCAGCATGGGCTGCAACTCTTCGTATGCCTCGGCTATCATGCCGTGCTCGACGAGCGCCTGTATCATGCGTGCGCCAAACCAAGTCCAGTCACCACCGTTCTGGTAGCCGTAGGGATACATGCCAACGCCCTTGAAATAGCCGGCAGGATAGGTGGGATACATGGTCAGGCCGATGGTCTGGGCATGCGCCTTCTTCACATTCTCCAACATGCGGTTATTGGCCTCGCGAATCTCGTCATCGCTCAGCAGGCCGGCCTGGATGGCCACGGCTGTACCGCCATGATAGTAAATCTTGTTCTCGTCGAAATCGGCGGGGAACGGCGAATCCTTGAGATAGATGTGAGGAATAAACTTCTTGCGCTGCTCATCCCACAGGTGCTTGCGAATGTTCTGTTTCAGCTTATCGCGCTTGGCCGTCCACTCCCTGGCCTTGGCATCATCGCCCAGCAACTCGATATAGTTGTTGAGGGCAATGACCAGCATGGCATTGTCGTAGATGTCGATGGCATAGTGTGTATTGGCATCAATCTCCACACCCCAGAGATGCTCGGGCTGTATATCGCCCCAGTCGGCAGTAGTGGCACCGGTAATGAGGCCATACTTGCTGTCAAATTTCTCGGTGAACAGATAGTTCAATGCCTTCTCCATGCGGTCCATCACCTTCATTCCTCCCACCTCTGTCTGCAGATACGTGGAGTTGCCGCTCTTCTTCACATATTTATAGATAGCCTGTATGAGCGAGGTCTCATGGTCTGTCTCTACCGTATTCTTGTGTGCGGCATAGTCAGGTTCCGCATCCGAGTAGCGGTACTTGTACCCGATGTCGCTCTGCTGGGCCTTACGGATATCGATAAATCCGTCTACAATGTCGCCAGTCGGGCCTTGGAATCCCCAAAACACGTTGAGATTGTGGCGAACCTGTTCATCGGGCAGCACATCCATCGATAGCTCGATGAAGGTGTTGTAGTCGCGAATCCACACCTCACCATAACCGTCGCCGGCGTTGAATCCAGTCGACACCACAGCACGTGCCATCAAGTCTACACGGTTCATCAGTTCGCTGCCCAGAATCTTATCGGCATAGCTCTCCTGCTTTTGTACACACCCGGTCAGCACGCCTACCGATAAGGCTGTGGCCAACCATAAACCTTTCATTTTCATATTTGTCTGTTTGTTAGGATTAATAGTCTTTCTACGGCTGCAAAATTAGCTGTTTCTTTTTAGATAAAAAAAAGAAAAAGTGCTGATTAAGTTGTACTATCTTACGAAAAAGACTAAAAGCGTGAAAAAACATGCGGATTACCTATCCCACTCGTCAAAAGGCAGTGCTCCTTCTATCCATTGCGGCCTCCTGCAGAGCTCACTCTCGGTCACGGGATTGGACACAGCGAGCCCAATCAGCCGCACGGGATGGGCTGCGGAGTAATCGATCTGGCCCAGCAGGCGCTTGGCCACGGGCAGTATGTCTTCCTTGGTCGTGAGCAGACTGTCAGAGGTGGTTCGGCGCGACACTTGGGTAAAGTCGCCATACTTCACTTTCAGTGTGAGTGTCTTGCCCTCAAACGCTGCCGCCGAGATACGTTCCACCAGTTCGAGCGTAAGATGGTAGAGCTCGATGAGCAACGTGGAGCGCAGCCCCGTGTCTTGCTCGAAGGTGCGCTCGCAGCCCACCGACTTGCGCACGTATTCCACCTCCACCGGGCGGTCGTCTATGCCTCGGGCAAAGTCGTAATACACACCGCCAACCTTGCCAAATACCTCTATCAGATGCCGACGCGACACCTGCCGCAGCTGGGAACCGTTGCAGATGCCCATCGCACGCATGCGGGCGGCCGTCTTGGGACCCACACCCCAAAAATCTTCTATGGGCAGTCGCGAGATGAAGTCTATCGCCCTATCAGGATGTATCACGCATAGCCCGTCTGGCTTGCGATAGTCGGAAGCGATTTTGGCCAAAAACTTATTGTACGATACGCCGGCCGAAGCCGTGAGATGCAGCTCTTCGGCGATACGCTGCTTGATTTCCCGGGCTATGTCGACGGCCAGAGGTATATCCCGCTTGTTGGTCGTCACATCCAAAAAAGCTTCGTCTATGGAAATGGGCTCTATCAGGTCGGTATAGTCACAGAATATGCGATGCACCTGCATCGATACCTCTTTATAATAGTCGTGACGGGTCGGCACAATAATCAGTTGGGGACAGAGACGCTTGGCCATCATCATCGATTGGGCCGAGTGTACCCCGTAGCGGCGTGCCTCATAACTGGCCGTGCTCACCACCCCACGCTCACCATCGTGGCCCACGGCCACGGGTTTGCCGCGAAGTCCCGGATCATCCCGCTGCTCCACCGCCGCGAAGAAAGCATCCATATCCACATGTATAATCTTGCGCATCGTTTATGCAAAGATAAACATTCTGATGATAAAAAATGACCTCAAATCTAAAAAAATGCGGTAAAACTGTTGCAAGATACTCCAACACTTTGTACATTTGTAACCAGCCTACAATTTATTTTTACAATGATAGCTACTTTAGCATTTCTTGAGGAGAAATTCAAGGTATTGAACGACCTTTGTTTTAAGGGGCTACTGCCTACTCCCACATTCCGCTTGTGCAATGTAACAACCTTTCTTGGCTGCGTCAGATTCAGGTCTTCCAGAGAGCCTCCGGTCGATTCGCGGTACAAACTGGTAGTCATATGCCTGAACACCAAGTATGACTTGCCTGAGGAAGAGTTGGAAGATGTGATACTGCACGAGATGATACACTATTATCTGCTCTGCAAACACCACTTCGAAGACAAGCCTCACGGTAAAGAGTTCAAGAGAATCATGAACCTCATCAACGAACGGCATGGAAGACACATCACCGTCAGCCACAAGGTGTTGAAAAACGCCAAAGAGCTGGACACCGAGCGCCGCTGCCACGACCTGTTGCTGCTGGATTTAGTTGATGGCAAATTTGGCATTTGCCATCCTACCTATTCCCACTTCCAAGCCGCTGTCGAGAAACTGTCCATGCACCCCGATGTCAAGAAGTTGACCTACTATCAGTCGTACGACCCCTTCTTTAACCGTTTCAAGCGCACCTATTCGTACAAGGTGTACCTCATCACGGCCGAAGAGATAGCTGCCCATCTCAACGACGACGACCTACGAAAGGTCTATCAGAAATAGGAATGGATGATAAAAATTGTTGGATTCACCAATCAGCAAATCGGCCTATAGCATGCGGACAGAGCAACTATAGGCCGATTATAGTAATGTAAGGCATCTAAACCATGCCGTTCTTTGCATCATCGAGAAAACAATGACTCATGGGCGATGCTCCCAACTAATCTTCAGATACCGGTGAGTGTCGGGGGTGATGCGTAACCGATGGTCAAGACGCTCGCCCACCAACCACACGATGCGTCCGGAGGCATCGGTCACCACCATCTGGCGGCGCTTGGCCAACACGCTCACCTTGCGGTCGGTCAGGAAATCGCTCACCAACTTGGATCCCTTCATCCCAAGCGGCACAAAGCGGTCTCCCGTCTGCACTCGTCGCACACAGAGCGGCCACTGCACCAACGAGGCATCGAGCATGGCCACGTGGCGGTCGCGGCAAATCGCAAAATGGGCATCGACCTCCCCCTGCTCCACTCTTATCCGCTGGCCTTCATGCAGATACACACCAGGCTCGGGCAGCAACAGATGGCGCGGAGCCTCGGTCTCGTTTTCCTCTATCACCAACCGATCGCGGTCTATCGCCACCATGTGCGTGGATGACATCCAGATACGCCCGCTCCCTGCATCGAGACTGCGCACCATCTCACGAATCTGCTCCGAGGTGAAATGCAGTCCCGACAAGCGGCGCCACAGCACATACTCGGGCGACGGTTCGCGCCGCAAGGCTGCTATCGACAAATGGCCCGAGGTCAACGGTTCAGCAGGAAGGCCGCGGTCTGCCATCTTCTGAGCTTCTGCCAGATGGCACGACATGCGCCAGATGGCATCGGAGACCGAAGGATTGAGCGTCTGCAGGAGCGGGATGACATCCAACCGAATCTTGTTGCGCTTCACATCGTCCACCAGATTGGTGCTGTCGGTCACATAGTCCTGTCCCTTAGCGGCCAGATAGGCCTCTATATCCGCCCGCGACACGCACAGCAGCGGCCTCACCACATGCCCCCGTCGCGGTGCAATGCCCGTAAGGCCATCGATACCCGTGCCGCGCACCAGATTGAGCAGCACGGTCTCCACACTGTCGTCGCGGTGATGGGCCACACAAATCTCATCGGCACCAATGTCGCGACGGAGTTGCTCAAAATAAGTATAGCGAAGGTCCCTGGCTGCCATCTCAATACTCACCCCGTGCGCCGAGGCATAAGCAAGGGTATCAAAATGGGCCAGATGCAGGGCGATATGCTCCTGCTGGCAAAGCGAGGTGCAAAACTGCTCGTCGCGGTCCGACTCCGGTCCACGCAGATGAAAGTTACAGTGTACAGCCTCTATCCGATAGCCCAGCCCTTGCAGCAACAAGAGCAGTGCCACGCTGTCCGCCCCTCCCGAGAGCGCTACCAGATGGGTGGCGTCGGGACGAAGCAGGCCGTGGAGACGGATAAACGATTGTACCCGGCTACTCAACATACAGCACAAGTCCCTTCAGGTACTCGCCTTCGGGATGATAGATGTTGATGGGATGGTCTGCAGGCTGGTGCAGCTGGTGCAGGATGCGCACCTTGCGGCCGGCCTGTGCGGCAGCCGTGAAGACGGCGTTGCGGAAATGGTCTTTGGTCACTACCTGCGAGCAACTGAACGTGAAGAGGATTCCTCCTTGTCGGATGCGTTCCAATCCTTTGACATTGAGACGGGTGTATCCCTTGAGCGCATTGTGCAGGGCGGCGCGGTGCTTGGCAAAAGCAGGCGGATCAAGGATGATGAGATCATACTTGTCCTTATGGTCGTCGAGGAACCGGAAGGCATCGGCGCAAAAAGCCTCATGCCTTGCGTCGTCCGGGAAATTCATCTGCACATTGGCATTGGTCAGTTCGATGGCCTTGGCACTACTGTCTACCGAGTGCACGAGCTGTGCACCGCCGCGCATGGCATAGACAGAGAAACCTCCGGTATAGCAGAACATGTTAAGAACCCGTTTGCCGCGCGCATAGCGCTCCAGCAGCAGGCGGTTGTCGCGTTGGTCTACGAAGAAACCTGTTTTCTGTCCTTTCAGCCAGTCTACACGGAAGCGCAAGCCGTTTTCCACAGCCGTACAGTCGTTGCTGCCGCCGTAGATATAACCGTTTTCCTGTCCCAAGCCGGCCTTAAAAGGCAGCGTGGTCTCACTCTTGTAATAGACATGGGCGATGCGGTCGCCCATCACATGGAGCAGCGCGTCGCAGACCATCTGGCGGCAGCAGTGCATACCCACACTATGCGCCTGCATCACGGCGGTGGGGCCATAGCAGTCGATGACCAGTCCAGGCAGCAGATCGCCCTCACCGTGTACCAACCGGTACGTATTGTTTTCCGGATTGTCGGCTATGCCGATGCCTATCCTCATGGCGAGTGCCGATGCGATACGGCGCTCAAAAAAGGCCGTGTCGATGGGTTCGTCGTCAAACGAGAGCACCCTGACGGCTATCGAGCCTATCTGATAATGCCCCACAGCCACCCATTGGCCGCCGGATGTATAGACATCCACCACATCGCCCTCGGCTATCCCGTCGTCGGCGCGCTGGATGGCACCCGAAAATATCCACGGATGAAAGCGCTGCAGGCTCTCTTCCTTACCTCTTTTTAATACTATCGCACGATTATTTCCCATATCTTTACTGTTCGGTTCGTATGGCCGATGCCGTGCACCGGCCGGGCTATGGCCTATTGGCCGCCCTCGGTTGGCATATTGTGTATCAACTCAAACTCGCCGGTAGCCTTGAGCCTGCCTATCTCCTCATAGAGGCGCAGGCACGCCCACGCATCGATGGCCGCATATTCGCGCTGCCGGTCGGTGAGCACGTCGGCATCCCAATTGCTGAGGCGCTGGCGCTTACTGATTTTCTCGCCGAAGATGTTGGCATAGATCTTTTGCAACGACTGGTCCACGATTCCTATCTCGCCGACCACATCCTGCAAGTCTATCAGACGGCCGGGCTTAAACTTGGCACGCTCATGCAACGACAGGATATCATTGTTCAGCGACAGGCCCACGAGCGGCACCTCCTTGTTCTCCAACAACCGCACCAGACACGGTGGCAATCCTATCCGGCAGAGACGGAAGAGGAAACACACGTCGGATGTGGAGACTTGCAGGAGCGACACCTTGAACCGCTGGCCTCGCTTGAAGGCCGGGCGCGTCTCGGAATCGATGCCCAACAGGCGATGGGTAAGCAGGTAATCGACCGCACGGCCGGCCTCTCCCTCGGTCAGTATCGTGACGATACGGCCGGGGAATGTCACCTGCGGCAACTGCGTGATGGCCTGCTTGTCCATCTTGTCGTATATCTTTTTAATCATCTCTACGTCTGTTTTGCGCAACAAAGGTAAACATAAAAACCGAGAAAATAGTCAGACGCGCAACTCTTTTTTTTCAAGTTACGCAAACGACAGGACACGATGGGCAAGCTAAACATGGCCTTTGGCACGCTAATCATGGCATTTACGACCCGTAAAGGTGGCATTTACGTCGCGCGTCTGCCACCACGGACTGTGACATGGGTGCGACACGCGGCATTGACGGACAACAAAAAATTAGCGGAATGGTGCAAGAAAATGGGAGAAAGGTGTGGGATTCTGACTTTTTTGCACTATTTTTGCAATCTATTTGTTCAACGAACAGCCCCAAACAGATAAGCATTAACAGAAAAGGATAAGACATAACACAACAATGGCAACGAAGACGAAGACACGCAAGCAACCTTCTAACGCCCGACAGCCCCGAGGCAAGGCCGAGCCCACCAAATGGACCGACATACTGAGCAGCGAAAAGACCGATTTTGTCATCGGCGTGCTGGTCATGGCCCTGGCCATCCTCCTCGTCATATCGATGGTGAGCTATCTCTATACCGCTTCCGCAGACCAGAGTCTGGTCGAAGACCTCAGACCCGGCGAATGGATGAATGTGGAGCGGGCTTTTGCCAACCGATGTGGATCGGGAGGCGCCCTGGTGGCCTACTGGCTGGTGTCGGTATGTTTTGGACTGCCCGCACTGCTGATTCCCGTATTCCTGGCAATGGTCAGCCTGCGGCTGATGGGTGCCTATCGGGTGAACCTGTGGAAATGGTTTCTCGGCCTGTCGGTGACGATGGTCTGGAGCTCGGTCACCCTGGCCAAGTTTCTCACCCCATTCATGGGCGACCAAGTCTATAACCCCGGCGGCGACCACGGACTCTTCTGCGTGCAGCGCATCGAGGCCGTAGTGGGCACACCGGGTCTCACGGCGCTCATCGTGGTGGTGGCGCTCGTTTTCCTCACCTGCATCAGCGCCGAGACAATCAAGTTTGTCAGAAGGATGCTCAACCCCATCGGATTCTTGATGAACCGCATCAAGTTCACTGTGACCACACAGCCTACAGAGACATCTGATGTGGCTGTGGTCACCCCACACAGCGAAGAGGACAACGACACAGACGACGAGACGGTCATCGAAACGCCGGAGCCCACCGTGGTGGATCTCACCCCCATGCCCACAGAGACGGAGAAGCCTGCCGATAAGCCCGCAGATCCTGCTGCTGCGCCCGTCACCGACAACCTGACGGTCGAGGTGGCCAAAGGCGAGGAGGCAGCCAAGGGCAAACGCATGGCAAGTCCTGTAGACAACCTTACCCCTATCGACCCGCGCGAGCCTTTCACCCGCTACCAGTTGCCACCACTCAGCCTGCTCAAGACCTATGCCGACGACGGCAAGCCCGATGTGGACATGGAGGAAATAAAGACCAACAATGCCCATATCGTGAAGGTGCTCAACAGTTTCGGTGTGACCATCCGCGAGATCAAGGCCACCATCGGCCCCACCATCACGCTCTACGAGATTACACCGGGCGAGGGCGTGCGCATCTCCAAGATTCGCAACCTCGAGGACGACATCGCCCTCTCGCTCTCCGCCCTCGGCATCCGTATCATCGCCCCCATCCCGGGTAAGGGAACCATCGGTATTGAGGTGCCGAACCAACGCAAGAATACGGTTTCGATGGAGAGCGTGCTGGGCGTGAAACGTTTCAAGGAGACCAAGATGGATTTGCCCGTAGCATTGGGTAAGACCATCACCAACGAAGTGTTCATGGTAGACCTGGCCAAGCTCCCCCACCTCTTGGTGGCCGGTGCCACAGGACAGGGAAAGTCGGTGGGACTGAACGCCATCATCACTTCGCTGCTCTACAAGAAGCATCCCAACGAGATGAAGCTGGTGCTGATAGACCCGAAGAAAGTGGAATTCTCTGTGTACAACAAGATTGCGCCCCACTTTATGGCCGCCCTGCCCGAAAACGAGGAGGAACCCATCATTACCGACGTACAACGGGTGGTGCGCACACTGCACTCGCTGTGCAAGCTGATGGATCACCGCTACGATCTGCTGAAGATGGCAGGCGTGAACAAGATAAAGGACTACAACGCAAAGTTCTTGAACCACCAGCTCGACCTGACCAAGGGGCACGACTATATGCCCTACATCGTTGTCGTGATCGATGAGTTTGGAGACCTCATCATGACCGCGGGCAAAGAGGTGGAGATGCCTATCGCACGTATCGCCCAGCTGGCGCGCGCAGTGGGTATCCACATGGTCATTGCCACCCAGCGACCCACCACGTCTATCATCACGGGTAACATCAAGGCCAACTTCCCCGGTCGTATGGCTTTCCGCGTGGGTGCACAGATCGACTCGCGCACCATTCTCGACCGCAAGGGTGCCGAGCAGCTCGTCGGCAGGGGCGACATGCTGTTCCTGAACGGGTCGGAGCCCATCCGCGTACAGTGCGCCTTTATCGACACGCCGGAGATCAAGGATATCAACGACTATATAGCAGCCCAGCCCGGCCCCGTGGAACCGATGGAACTGCCCGAACCGGCTGAGGAGTCGCAGGATGGCGGTATGGGCGGCGACGGTGCCAGCATGGGCAGTCTGGACCCGCTCTTCGAGGAGGCCGCCCACGCCATCGTGGTCACCCAACAGGGATCCACGAGCATGATACAGCGCCGCTTCTCGATAGGATACAACCGCGCCGGCAGGCTGATGGACCAACTGGAGAGCGCTGGCATCGTGGGTGCCGCCAAGGGTGCCAAGCCCCGCGAGGTGCTGCTTACGGACGAATCACAACTGAACGAACTTTTAGCAAAACTGAGAGCATGAAAAGAATGATTATTGCTATGCTGATGGTGGTCATCGCCACCACAGCCGTGGCACAAAACGCCACACAAGCACGGAAGATACTGGACAAGACGGCTGCCATTGTGGGCAACAAGGGTGGGGCCAGCGCCAACTTCACACTGACCAACAAGAAGATGGGGAGCGTGAGCGGCAGCATCAGTATCAAGGGCCGTATGTTTCACGCCACAACCCCACAGGCCATCGTATGGTACAACGGCAAGACGCAATGGAGCTATATGAAGGCCAACGAGGAGGTGAATGTGACCACACCCAATGAGGCGCAGCAGGCCAAGATGAACCCTTACCAGTTTATCAGTCTCTACAAGTCGGGGTATGACCTCGGCATGACAGACAAGGGCAACAACTGCTGGATTCACATGACCGCCCAAAACAAGCAACGGAGCATCCAAGAGGTGTATATACTCATCGACAAGAAGAGCTACAAGCCCTCGCAAGTGAAGATGCGCCAAGGCAACGAGTGGACGACCATCAACATCTCTGGATTCAAGGCCAAGAACCTTCCCAACAGCCTGTTCACCTTCCGTGCCAAGGACTATCCGCATGCCGAGGTGATAGACCTGAGATAGGACAAGGGCACCAAAGAGCACCGGAGACCCTGATTATCCATTCCCCCATACAGCAAACAGAAAACCGTGAACAGACTCGAACTATTCAAACAGTTGCGCCGGCACCGAAAATGGGCGGAGCAGCGCGCGCTCAACTATGAGCAAAACAAGACAGCCAAGTACATGGTGTGGGTTGGCAGTAGCCTTGCCATTGTTTATTTCCTTTTCCTGGCCATCATGTTCTCACTGATTGTCAACAATCTGGAGACCATTACGCCCTTGGAGTGCTTCTTCGGCGCGGCACCTTACTTGCTTTTCATCGATTTCTGGATCAGGTATTTGGGCCAACAGGCACCGGCACAGATTATCAAGCCCTATCTGCTGCTGCCCATCCCCAAGTATGCGTGTATAGAGAGTTTTCTTGTCACCTCTATGCTCAGCACCGCCAATCTGCTGTGGTACTGTGTGATGGTGCCGTTTGCACTGATGTCCATCGTCTTTGTCTACGGCATCTGGATTACGCTGTACTTCCTGCTGCTGTGGTGGCTGTTGGTGGTGCTCAACAGCCAGTGGCTGCTCATCTGCAAGGTGCTGATTACCAACAATGTGCTGTGGTGGGCGCTGCCCGTGGTTTTTTACGCCGCCATCATGTTCCCCGTATTGCTCGACCTGGGCGGTGATGCCGGATGGGAAGCCTGCTTTGACATGCACGCCAAGATAGGTGCCATGATAGAGAAGGGCAATCCGCTGCCCATGCTTGTCACCATAGCCCTGATAGGGGTGACTTTTTTCATCAACCGATACGTGCAATACACCCATATCTGGAAAGAACTGGGCAAGGTGAAGACCACCCGTATCAAACATGTTTCGCGGATGGCATTTCTCGACAGGTTTGGCGATTTGGGTCTGTACATCAAACTGGAAATCAAGACCATCATGCGCAACAAGAATCCGCGCAAGTCGTTTGTCATGGCCATGCTGGTGGTCATCCTCTTCTCGGCGCTCATCTCGTTTACCGAGGTGTATGACGGGGCGGGCTATGCCAACTTCTGGTGTCTGTACAACTATGTGCTGTTCAGTTCTTACTCTCTGCTGCGCATCATGGGCAACGAGGGCAACTATATCGACGGACTGATGGTGAGAAAGGAGAATCTGCTCGGTATCTTCCATGCCAAGTACGTGTTTTACAGTCTGATGCTGGCGTGGCCGTTCCTGCTCATGCTGCCAACGGTGTTTGCCGGCAAGTGGAGCTTGTTCATGCTCATCTCGTTTGCCACCTTCACCGCCGGATTCCAGCATTTTCTCTTCTTCCAGATGGCGGTCTACAACAAGCAGACCATACCGCTCAACACCAAGTTTATCAGCAAGGGAAACATTGAGAACAACTACATGCAGGTGGTGACCCAGTTTGCCGTCTTCGGACTGCCGATGGCCATCGTGACGCCGCTCCGCCTCTTTTTCGGAGAGTCGGTGGCGTATCTGGGGATGTTTCTGATTGGGCTGGCGTTTGTGCTGACAAGCCGGTGGTGGCTCCGCAATGTGTACAACAGGCTGATGAAGCGGCGCTATGCCAACATGGAATCGTTCAGGGCATCGAGGGCTTGACGTGTAGTTCTGCTTCCAGCTGGTGGAGCAAGCCGCGCATGTAAGGGCGGTTCCAATCTGATAGATGGTAACGGTCACTGCCCAACTGTAGCACATCGATATCTATCAGCACTATGCCCCGGTGATGGTCGTCGGTCGTGGAACCCATCGCCATCTCAATCTCTTTCAGCATCGTGTGTATCGCGGGATAATCGTCGGTCACGCTGGCCACTGCCAGACAGTTGAGAAAGGAGGCCGTGGCCACCCCCACGGGAGCAGTACACACGGGTTGGGTAAAACGAATGTCATGCCAATGGGTGCGCAGCCGCTCTTGGGCGAGCGACAGGTTGCGGTGCGCGTCGATATTGGCACCCAATGCCATGATGAGCAGTCTCGGTTCCGATTCCATATACTATAAAAATGTGTATGCCAGCGGACAAGCGCATACTGTGCGGATGCCCAATGTGCGGCATAGTGCATGCAAAGGTAGGCAAAAACTTAAAGTATGGTAACGTTTTCACTTATTTTATTATTATCCGTTAAAACTCCTTACGTATTTCGTAGATTCATACATTTATGACTAATTTTGTAATTGTAATTCGGGAAAGCATGAGAAGAACTTACCTTATAGGTCTGCTGCTGATGTGCGTGATGCACGTATGGGGACAGGCCAGACTGAACGGGCAATATCTGCAATATATCAACCAATATAAGGACTTGGCCATCGAACAGATGTTCAAGTACCGCATCCCGGCCAGCATCACGCTGGCCCAGGGACTGTTTGAGAGTGCTGCCGGACAGAGCGAACTGGCACGCAAGGGCAACAACCACTTTGGTATCAAGTGCCACGACTGGCTCGGAGCCACCACTTACCATGACGATGATGCCCGCGGTGAGTGTTTCAGGGCTTACCGCAATGTGCTGGAAAGCTACGAGGACCACAGCCGTTTCTTGGCCAACAACTCGCGTTATCGTAGATTGTTCAGTCTCAGCCGAACCGACTACCGTGGTTGGGCACACGGTCTCAAGGCATGCGGCTATGCCACCAATCCGCAATATGCACAGAAGCTGATAGGCATCATCGAGCAATATCAGTTGTATCAATACGACCGCGCCACCAAGTACGACAAGTTTATCGCCAAACACGCGGGGACAGACCAGCCGGCAGCCCGCGGTGGAGCCCTCCACCCCATCTATCTGTATAACAAAAACTATTATATCTACGCCCGCGAAGGCGATACGTTCAAACAGATAGGCAAGGAGATTGGCATCAGTTACCGCGCCATTGCCAACTACAACGAGCGCGACCGCCGGGAGGTGCTGCACCAAGGCGAGATCATCTATCTCAAGAAGAAACAGAAGCGTGCCCCCAAGGAGTTTAAGCGTGTGCCCCACGTGGTACAGCCGGGCGAAAGTATGTACGATATCGCCCAGCGATACGGCATCCGGTTGGAGAGTCTGTACAAGATGAACCGCCTGTCACCCGATTACCAGATACAAGTGGGACAACGGCTGCGAGTAAGGTAAAGTTAATATAGGTTAAAGAATGCAAGGTTTTGCCCTTGCATGCTTTTATTGAATATACAAACAACCACAAACAAACAATATGCCAATGAAAACTAAAAGCATGCTATGGTCTGTCCTCCTGTTGGCAGGCTGTCTCGCATCAGCAAGTTGCTCTGATGACGAGGAAGAACGGGGCGAGATTCCTGAGATCAAACTTGAACTGTCGAAAGCGGTGCAGACCGACTTCGCGAAAACCAGCAATGCGTTTGCCAACAAACTGTTGCTTACACTGATGGCACTTCCTGAAAGTCAAAACCAGAATGTCTGCGTGTCGCCCGTCAGTTTCCAGTATCTGCTGACGATGGTGGCAAACGGTGCAAGTACAAGTGCGCTGAACCAGATACAGCAAGCACTGGACATGGAAGGCTACACGATGGATGCCATCAATGCCCACAGTCTGGAACTGATGAAGAGACTGGCGCAGGATAATGAGTATGTGAAAGTGGCGCTGGCCAATGGCGTATGGGGCGACAACTCTGTACAGTTTGTACCTGCCTTTGCAGCGAACATGAAAAACTTTTACCAGGCTTCGGTGGAGCAACTGGACTTCATCGGCAACAGTGCCAAAGCTGCACAGGCCATCAACCAGTGGGCCGATGAGCACACAGACGGGATGGTGAAAGAGATTTCGCTCCCCATCAGTTCCGACACGCGGTTTGTATTGGCCAATGCCACCTACTTTAACGGTAAATGGTCGCTGCCCTTCAACAAACGAGACACACGGACGGCTAAGTTCTACAATGAGAACGGCACCACGACAAGAGTTGACATGATGACAAGACAGATGGATGTGGCCTGCTACGAAGACGACAACCTCACGGCCGCCGAACTGAACTATGGTAAGGGTTACTACAGCATGATACTGGTGATGCCAAAAGACAGCAAGAATCTGTACAAGCTATGCGAGGAGACTGACCTGTGGCAGCTGCATGAACAACTGGCCAAAGGGTATGGCATAAAGGTAGAACTTCCGCGCTTTAAAAGTGAGAACCACTGGAAAGACATGGCCGATATCGCCCGTGCAATGGGTATCACCCAGATATTCAGCGTAGAAGGAGTGCCCGGCATCTGCACCCCGGCCTATCCCATCACGAAGATGACACAAGATGTGGTCATCGAGGTGACCGAGAACGGAACCAAGGCAGCTGCGGTAAGTGCTGGAGAGGGCGAATTTACCAGTCCGGGACTGCCCCAACACTTCCGGTTTGACCACCCATTCTTCTACGCCATCCGCGAAAACACCACAGGCACGATCCTGTTTGCCGGGAAAGTGGGCAAACTGTAAGCTGCCACGCCTGTCATAAGCATACAGAAACCAAGAAGGTGTACCTGACTTATCGTTCGGGTACACCTTCTTGGTTTTTAGCTCCTACGCTCCGGCCAGCAGATTCAGCTCACCACATTCTGTGGATGACCCTCCAGAAACGCACGGATGTTACGGAAGGTGGCGCTGAGCAGACGGCCACGGGCCTCGACAGAAGCCCATGCTATGTGGGGTGTGATGAAAGCATTGGGCTGGGCAAAGAGAGGATTGTCGGCCGACGGCGGTTCTTGCGCCATGACATCGGCCCCATAGCCCCCTAACTGTCCCGAGGCAAGCGCCTCGGCCACATCGGTCTCGTTGACAAGCGGTCCACGCCCTGTATTGATGAGCAGCGCCCCACGCTTCATCAGCTGCAGGGTATCACGGTTGATCATGCCGCGCGTGGTATCGGTGAGCGGACAGTGGAGCGACAGCACATCGCTCACACCATACAGTCCCTGCAATGTGGTTTTCTGTATATAGTCGGGCAGACTGGCAGAATTCTTGCTCGTATAGGCAAACACATCCATCCCGAAATCGCGTGCTATGAGCGCTACCTTTTGCCCGATATTACCCAGCCCGACAATACCAAGCGTCTTACCGGCCAACTCGTGGACGGGCAAATCCCAATAGCAGAAATCGGGGCAGACACTCCATCGTCCCTCTCGGCTCTGATGGGCATAGTGTGCCACCCGATTGGTAAGATTCAGTATCAGGGCAAACACCATCTGTGCCACACTGTCGGTACTATAAGCCGGCACATTGCACACCACAATGCCCTTCTCGCGAGCCGCCACAGTATCGATGATATTATAGCCCGTGGCGAGCACGCTAATCAGCTTGAGTTTGGGCAATTGTTCCATCAGCCCGCGGTCTATCGTCACCTTGTTGGTCAAGATGATGTCTGCATCTGCCGCACGGGCAACCACCTCGCTGGACAAGGTGCGGTCATATACCGTGACCTCTCCAAATTCTTGCAACGGTTCCCACGACAAATCGCCGGGATTGGAGGCATAACCGTCTAACAAAACTATCTTCATCGTAGAAAAAGAATTTACTATACCTATAACAATATGTACAAAATAGAAATATATAAATTGTAAACCGAAAATCGGCGAAGCCAAATTATAAATTCTCAATTATGAATTATCCCTGTATTTCTCCCCCCAGCATTGCAGCATCCGCTGATAGAGTTTTTCCTCCATCGGACTATGTTGGGCATGCCAGAACCGCTTGTCGGCCACCTCATCAGGCAGATATTGCTGCTGTACGAAGTTGCCCGGATAGTCATGCGGATAGAGATAGCCGTCATGGTAGCCCAACTGCTTCATGAGTTGGGTAGGAGCATTACGGATAGGCAGCGGGACAGGTTGATTGCCCGACCGACGCACCTCGGCCAACGCCGCATCGATACCCAAATAGGCAGAATTGCTCTTCGGACTGGTGGCCAAATACACCACAGCCTCCGCAAGCGGAATCCTCCCCTCTGGCCATCCTATCTTATTGACCGCATCAAAAGCGGCATTGGCCAACAGCAAGGCATTGGGATTGGCCAACCCGATGTCTTCGGCAGCACTGATGACCACCCTTCGGGCAATAAACTTGGGGTCTTCACCACCCTCTATCATCCTCGCCATCCAATAAAGGGCCGCATCAGGGTCACTCCCGCGGATGCTCTTGATAAAAGCCGAGATAATATCATAGTGCATTTCGCCATCCTTGTCATAGGCCAAGGGATTCTGCTGCAACCGCTCTTCCACCATCCGGTCGGTGATGACCACCTCTTCCTCTCCCGAAGCACCGATAACCAGCTCCAAGATATTCAGCAGCTTACGTGCGTCACCACCACTATATCTCAGCAAGGCTCCAGACTCCTCTACAGTGATTTTCCTCTCGCGCAGTTCCACATCTTCGGTCAGCGCACGGTGCAACAGCAGCATCAGATCGTCGCGCTCCAGCGGCTTGAGGGTATAAAGCTGACAGCGGGAGAGCAACGGACGAATGATCTCGAACGAAGGATTCTCGGTCGTGGCACCTATCAGCGTCACAACACCACGCTCCACAGCACCGAGCAGACTGTCTTGCTGGGATTTGGAAAAGCGGTGAATCTCATCAATAAACAGGATGGGCGAAGCCGAACTGAAGAAGCGCCCATTCTTGGCACGCTCTATCACCTCGCGCACATCCTTCACGCCACTGGTTACTGCGCTCAGCGTGTAAAAAGGCACCTGCAACCGACTTGCCACGATCTGCGCAAGCGTGGTCTTACCAACTCCGGGAGGCCCCCATAATATAAAAGAGGAGATGTGTCCGGTGTCTATCATCTTGCGCAGCACAGCCCCCTCGCCCACCAAATGGCGCTGCCCCACATAGTCGTCGAGCGTACGCGGTCTTAATCGTTCTGCTAATGGTTCTGACATAATCTATATTAATGCAAAGTTAGTAATTATTTTCCACAAAGAGATAAATTTCCTCACTAAAAGTTTGCTATTTAAGAAGCAAATTTTTACATTTGCAGCGTATTAAGAAAATGTAACTATCATCAATATGAAACAAGAACAGAAAGCATTGACACTCAAAACATTGAGCAAAAGCAACATCTGGGACGCACAAGAGAATGATATTTTCCGCCTTTGGGATGCAGCAGAAAAGGATACTGACTTAAAAGACAATCTGCAACACTATTTGGACATCATCAAAAGCGCATTTGAGATGGAGGAGGTGAAAGTGGACAACCCCACCGTCATCGCCAAATACGAGGAGAGAGGCTTTAAGATTGGACAGATACGCACGGACGAGAACAACAAGACCAAGTGGGCTGTCAAAAAGCGCCCCATCAAGCGCGTCACCGACCTCACGTACGAGAACATACGCCATATTTCGGCCGCCAAGCTTATTGAAGTGCTGGAACGCAACTTTGGCGGTGGCTGGGAGTCGCTCTCGCAGAGCATACAGGACATTATCCAGAGCGGATTCGACATCAGTACCACTACGTTGCCCTCCAACCGCCTGCACAAACCCGGCGGCATGTATGAGAAGAAGGTTGAGGATGGCTTTGAGGTACTCGAGATTCCCAAGGGCTCGTGGACCGAGGCTATCTTTGCAAAGGTAAAACCACTGGCTGAGAAACCCAGATTCAAACCCGAACTGGATTATGACAGCGACAAACAGAACAAAGGGTTTGACGATGAAGAAGACGAAGATGTGGATGAAGACTTCAAAGAAAGAGATCGCTACAACGACGATGACGATGACGACGATACGTTTGATGAGGACAAGCTCACGGAAGAGAGCTATCGCACGACTTTCGAGACAGACCCAGAGGATCTGAACCTCGAGGCTGAAGATGTAAGCGACGACGATTATTAAACAAGCAAGTAATCCTAACCCGACTGCCACAAGGCAGCCAATATCCCTCTCCACACAGCCACCAGGCTGACGGAGAGGGATTTTGTATGCCCTGCAACATTCACCGCGCATGCACATGGCCGCCTTTGTTTTCGTAAATGCCACCTTTAGCCGGCCTAAAGATGGCATTTAGCCTGGCTAAATGCCGCATTTAGCTTTGTCGGATGCCATCGCCATACACATTTCTACTGGCAGATATAAGGTGCTATGCCCTCACCCTATGAGGGTGTGTCAAAATAGGCACATCCTCTTTTTTTTATCGCAAAGCCCCGACTTTCTCAAGCCAGGGCTTTGTTATGTCGTAAAG
>SFKY01000057.1 GCA_004554665.1 Bacteroidales bacterium | reverse complement strand
ACACCCGCCCCAGCGTGATGTTCTACAACCGCAAGAACAATCCATACATCTTGGTGCGCCTGCACCATTTGGACGAGGCATCGATGAAAGCCGTTCGCCGTACGGTGGAAAGACTTTGCCCCGGGCGAGAGGTCCAGGTGGTTACCTATCCTTCGTTGGTAGCCGACAGCTATCAGGACGTGGATTCGTTGCGCAAGGTGGTTATGGCTGCTGGTGTAGTGACATTCCTCATTGCCTTGATAGGTCTTGTGGGCTACACCATCGACGAGGTGAACCGCCGTCGCAAGGAGATAGCCATAAGGAAGGTGAACGGTGCAAAGACCAAAGACATTCTCGTCATCTTCGTACGTTCGATAATGTGGATAGTCGTGCCGTCGCTCATTGCGGGCTGCATAATTGCCTGGCAGCTCTCGCGCCAATGGCTCATGGCGTTCAGCGAGAAGATAACACTGTCGCCAATGATCTTTATCGGTTGTATGATAATCCTGCTGATTTTGGTGATTGCAATCATTATAGCAAACAGTTATAAGATAGCAAATGGAAATCCAGTGAAATATTTGAAGGATGAGTGAATTGATTATGGAGTTAAAATATGAACATTAAGTCTTACATGACGTTCCTATCGAGGAACAAGGTCTATACGGCCATCAACGTTTTCGGACTGTCCGTTTCGCTCATGTTTGTCATGCTCATAGGTGTCTATGTGTGGCAGGAGTATAGCGTGGACAAGCAGCACTCCAAGGCGGAAAGAATTTATACCCTGGGCATCGACATGGGCAATCGCGACAAGGTGATGGGGATTTCGCGACAGGTGGCACCCTATCTGAAGAGTCGCTACCCGGAGATAGAGATGACCTGCGGAGTGGCAAGGGAAGAGATGCTGGTGTATCTCAACAGCGACATGCTGGCAAAGAAATACGGCTTGTGTGTGGATTCCACGTTCTTCCAGATGTTCGACTTCCCTCTTGTCAAGGGTGACCGGCAGAGTGTGTTGCGAGGAAAGGATGACTGTGTGGTGACAGAGGACCTCGCACGGCAGCTCTTTGGCGACAGCGACCCGATAGGCAAGCACGTAAAACTGGGCTATCACGATAAGGTGCTGAAAGTGACGGGTGTGATGAAGGAAATGGAGAACAGTTCGCTGCAGAAGGCCGACTTCGTTTGCCGTTTTGAGCATGTGTCAAATGGAAGTCTTGTTGAGGGCATGTCTAATGCCTGTGGTTCGGAACTCTATCTGCTTACCAAGCCGAATACCGACCTTCGGGCGAAGACTGCCGACATGACACAATACTTCAAAGAATTTTTCTGGATATTCCAATTAAAGGATATGGAGTCTAAGGCCATCGTCATGCCTTTCTCCGAGCAGTATTTCAGCGAGATAAGCGACGGCAACCAGCATACCTCGCGCGGCAGTCTGAAACTCGTCAAGATGTTGTTTGCCTCTTGTCTTGTGGTGCTGCTGTTTGCCGTGTTCAACTATATCAACCTCACGGTGGCACAGGCAGGCCGACGGTCGCGCGAGATGGCTATGCGAAGGCTCCTTGGCAGCCATCGCAGTGGCATCGTCAGTAGGCTGATGTCCGAGAGCATCATGCTCTGTCTCTTGTCGTTGGTGCTGAGTGTGTTGTTGGCAGCAGCCTTTGCGCCGTTCTTCTCGCAGTTGCTCGAAACCAAGTTGCTGCTCGCCGAGGCGCTCACTCCGCTCAGCATCGGTGGTGTGTTGCTCTTTGCCCTGCTGCTTGGTGCTGTGGCTGGAGTCGTTCCTGCTGTGGTGTTATCGAGGGCGGAGCCGATAGAGGTTGTCCGCGGTACATTTGCCCACCACACGCGGATGGTCTTCAGTCGTGTGTTCATCGTCCTGCAAAACCTGATAACCATCGTGATGATAGCCGTGGCACTGACCATGTCGCTGCAGATGCACCACATTATCAGCGCGCCGATGGGTTTCAACAAGGACAACGTAGTGGTAATAAGAAATCTAGGCGACAGTATTCAGGCTTCTACCTTTACCAAGGAGGTGGAGAAACTTGCCTGCGTGAAACTCGTGAGTGCGTCGATGGGTACGCCAAGCGACGGCGGCAACAACAATACCATGACTTTGGACTCGAAGAAAACCGTCAGCCTGCAAATGCTGTTTGGCGACCGGAACTTCATGAAGATGTATGGCTTGAAACCGAAGAAGGAGAATATGGATGCTGCAAATCTTAAGATGTATGTCACTGAGCAGACTTTGCGCGAGATGGGTGAGGAGTTCTACCAAATACCTTGGAGAAATAGTGTAGGTAGCAATGCCAGCGATATCAATCCGCATGCTGTTGGTGTGCTCGAAGACTTCCATATCAGAAACATAGAGCAGGAGACGCATCCAATGATTATCTTCATAAAGGATAGAATCATCGATCCGTGGCAGTTCTCCGTGCTCATCACGGGCAATCCTGTAGAGGCGCTCGACCAGATAAAGGACACCTATAAGAAGATTTACAACTATGACATGCCCGACGAGTACCCTTTCATCGACCAGCAGATAGCTGCATACTATACGGAGGCTATCCGTCTGTCGCATATCATCTCTCTCTTTGCGGCAATGGCGTTGCTCGTGTCGATGTTGGGCCTCGTGGCCATGTCTATCTTCTTCATCCAGCAGCGGCAAAAGGAGATTGCCATCCGCAAGGTGTTTGGTTCCACCAGCATGCAGGTGTGCCGCAGGCTCATCCGCTCGTTCCTCAGCTATGTGGCCATTGCCTTCGTCATAGCCGTGCCCATCATCTGGTACCTCATGAGCGACTGGCTGTCGCAGTACAGTTACCGCATCGCGCTCTCGCCGTGGATCTTTGTCGTGGCAGGCGTATCGTGCCTTGCCATCTGCATGGTGGCAGTGACGCTGCAGAGCTACTTGGCTGCATCGGAGAATCCCATCAACCATGTCAAGGATAACCATTAAAGATCGTAAAGGTGGCGTTTAGACTCCGTAAACGTGGCATTTAGCCCTCGTAAACGTGGCATTTAGGAATCGGAAAGGTAATCTATAAATATATTGTATCGATGATGAATGTAAGATCGTACCTGACGTTTCTTTCGAGAAACAAGGTCTATACGGCCGTCAATGTCTTCGGCCTGTCGGTATCGCTCATGTTTGTGGTGCTTATAGGTATCTACGTGTGGCAAGAAAACAGTGTGGCAGATCGCCACAGCAAGGCTGGCCGTATAGAAGTGTTGGGACTGCATGACAAGAATGATAAGGTGCCCATGATGGGCATACACCATGTGGTGCAGAAGCATCTCTGCAAGCAGTATCCGGAGATAGAGGCCGCATGTGGTGTGTGTCCGTTGGACGTGCGGGTGACCAAGGGAGACGAGTACCTGCGCACCACGGCGCTGACGGTGGACACCACCTTCTTCCGTGTGTTTGACTACAGACTCACAGAGGGCGATCCTGCCACCTGCCTGATAGACAAGGAAGGCGTGGTGCTCACCGAGTCGTTTGCCCGTACGCTTTTTGGCCGTACAGACGTGATGGGGCGCACCGTGGTGTGGCGCGACTCGATGAAACTACATGTCACAGGCGTGCTGGAAGATGTGGACAACGACCTGTTCCAGCGTTATGGCATGTTGATGAACACTTATAACCAGCGCTATGGCAACTGGACAAATACCGATGAGGCTTTTGAACAGGGTATGGTGAATCTTACTGGGTCCAATATGTTTCTGCTCCTGCGCCCGGGAGCTACGTTCGTGGGCAGGGAAAAGGAACTGGCACGGTGCTATGCCACCTTTTGGGACATGTTTCGCACCCAAAAGGCGGGCGATGAATGGTATTATGCGCCAGCTGTGGAACGTCTGGCAGACTGTTACTTCTCCGAAAGTGACAAGCTGAACGCCATGAGAGGTGGCAATGCCTTGCTGGTACGCATCCTCGGTATCGTGGCGTTGGTCATCCTGCTCTTTGCCATCATGAACTACATCAATCTTACCGTGGCACAGTCGGGTAAGCGTGCCAGGGAGATGGCCGCGCGGCGGCTTTATGGCGCAAGGCGTTCCACCATCGCCCTACAGTTTATGGGAGAGAGCCTGATGCTGTGTGCCTTGGCCTTCGTGCTGTCCTTAGCCTTGGCAGCTGCCTTTGCCCCTGCGTTCGGCCACCTGCTCCATACCACCATCAGCATGAAGACCCTGCTTAGTCCTGTTATCGTGGCTACATTGCTCGTGCTGCTGGCGGTTGTGGGAGTGGTGTCGGGCATCATCCCTGCGGTGGTGGCTTCCAAAGTGCAGCCCATCACCATCATTCGAGGAGCCTTTGTCCACAAGACCAAGATGGTCTTCAGCCGCGTGTTTATCGTGGTGCAGAATGTCATTACCATCACCATGTTGGCCTGCTCGTTGGCCATGTTTGCCCAGATGCGGCACCTTATCCACGCCCCTATGGGATTCAGGCAAGAGGGCCTGTTGATGGTGGAGGATTTGTCGAAAGAGTGGGAGGCTTTTGCCGAAGAGCTCCGCCGCCTGCCCTGTGTCAAGACAGTCACGCCATCGTGCGGCACACCGATAGACGGAGGCAACAACTATACCATCGTAGACCGTGAGGGATTCAAGAACATGAGCATCCAGTTTTTTGTGGTCGAGCCTGCGTTCTTTTCTGTTTACGGATTACGGCTTGCCGATGGCAGCCAGCCCGTACCTGGCCACTACTATCTGAACCGGAAGATGATCAATGATATCAAAGCGTCGCCCAAACTGGGCGATCCACGGCACTTCACCAGACAGATGCCGATGTATGGAGTGTCCGAGGATGCTGTGTACGGCGGTGAGTTTTGCGATTTTCGTATCCGCGACATCCAGCAGGAGCAGCATCCCATGCTCATCTACGTGACTGACAAGATGATGAATCGTCCGTGGAACTTGACGGTGGAGTTGACAGGCAATCTCGAGGCCGGTTATAAGGAAGTTGCCAAAGTCTATGACAGGGTGTTCTGTGAGCCTATGACGGCAGACATGGCGTGCTTTGTAGACCAGCGCATGCAGGAGCAGTTTGAGGATCAGGTGCGGGCCTCCCGCATCGTCACGCTCTTTGCTCTGGTGGCCATCCTCATCTCTTTGCTCGGACTGGTGGCCATGTCCACCTACTTTATCCAGCAACGCCAGCAAGAGATTGCCATCCGCAAGGTGTTTGGTGCCACCAGCAGCCAGATGCGCATGCGGCTTGTGCGCACTTTCCTGACCTATGTGCTCATCGCCTTTGTGGTGGCCTTGCCCATCATCTGGTATGTCATGAGCGGATGGATGACCCAGTTCAGCTATCGCACGGTCTGGTGGCCGTGGATAGGGGTGGCCGGCACGGTGGTGCTCCTCATCTCACTGGCGGCAGTGGCCGTACAGAGCTATGTGGCGGCCAATGAAAATCCGGTAAATCATCTCAAAGAAAATCATTAAACCCAAAGAATAACAATCATGATTAAGGTAGAAAATCTCAGCAAGTCGTTCCGCACGGAAGAGGTGGAGACGATTGCGCTCGACAATGTTTCGTTTGAAGTAGCCGATGGTGAGTTTGTCGCCATCATGGGCCCGTCGGGATGCGGCAAGTCCACGTTGCTCAATATCCTCGGCTTGCTCGACAATCCCACCAGTGGCAAGTACTGGCTTGACGGTAAGGAAGTGCAGGCGCTGAAGGAGAAAGACCGCACGGATGTACGCAAAGGACAGATAGGCTTCGTCTTCCAGAGTTTTAATCTTATCGACGAACTGAATGTGGAGGAAAATATCGAGTTGCCGTTGACCTATATGAACGTGCCGGCACGTGAGCGCAAGCAGCGGGTGGAGGCCATGATGGACCGCATGCAGATCAGCCACCGCGCCAAGCACTTCCCACACCAGTTGTCGGGAGGCCAACAGCAGCGCGTGGCCATTGCCCGTGCCTTGGTCTTCGGACCCAAGATGATATTGGCCGATGAGCCTACGGGTAATCTGGACTCTAAAAACGGTGTGGAAGTGCTCAAGCTGCTTACCGAGCTGAACCAAGAGGGAACCACTATCGTGATGGTGACGCACAACAAGCGTGATGCCGGTGTGGCACACCGTACCATCAACCTCTTTGATGGCTATCTGGTAGACGAGCAGGGCATGAGACTGTAGGGTAGGTTGGCATACGCATAAACGCCGTAACCATGCCAGAGCTGGTGCTCTGTGCCGGTTACGGCGTTTATGCGTTATAGAAAGACAGACTGATTATAAGATGTAATGGGGATGGTCTTCGTCTCCCCATCCGTCTGCGAAGCAAAAACCTTGGTATTCGAATCCATGCAAGTCGGCCACTTGCCGGCATCGTTGTTGCAGCAGATACCGTGTCATGGCTCCGCGGCAACTTTTGGCGTAGACGGTCACGGTCTTGGGCTTCCCGTCTTTCATCACCAGAAACTTGGGCTGTATTACCCGCACGGCAGCCGTTACCTGTTTCCAGTCGAAGAGATGCTCCATCTCTTCCGTGGCCAGATGCACGAGCACACCGTCGTCTTCCTTGACGGCCTGGATAAGGACTGAAGTAAGCCGAGGTTTCCAGTAGTCGAACAGGGTCTGTCCATGCGTGGTCTCAAGCCGCACATTGCCTTCCATACGGTAGGCGTGTATGGCATCCATCGGGCGCAGCAATCCATAGAGAAAATTGGTCATCCACAGATGTTGTTGTCCGTAGTGCCAAGCGTCGTCGCCCAGCGTCTGCGCTTGCAGGCACTTGTAAGCCTGTCCGTAATAAGCAGCCAACGCAGGCATGCGCTGCTCGTCGTCGAAGAAATGTTGGTACCGCAGTTTGTTGTCCAAAGCAATGTGGCGGCTGCAGTGAAACATCTCCATGAGGCTCTCCACATCATGACGGCCCATCTCGGCAGCTATCGTATTGGCCTCTTGGTCAAACCGGGGAAGCGTAACACCCTCTCGTCCGCGGGCTATCGTGGACGGGGAGGGCGTATTCATGATTTTGGCACAAGCCAGCAAGATCTGCATGTGGCTTATCCCCCAATCTTGTCCAATGCCTGACGCAGGTCATCGAGTATGTCTTCCACATCCTCGATACCCACTGAGAGGCGGATGAGGTCTGGTGCCACGCCGGCCTCGCGCAACTGCTCGTCGGAGAGTTGGCGATGGGTGTGGCTGGCAGGATGCAGCACGCACGAACGGGCATCGGCCACGTGGGTGACGATGGCTATCATCTGCAGGGCATCCATAAAGGTGATGGCGGTCTGCCGGTCGCCCTTCAGTCCGAAGGCCAAAACACCGCACGACCCGTTGGGGAGATATTTGTCGGCGAGGTCATGGTCAGGGTTGTCGGCCAATCCCGGATAGCGAACCCATGCCACGCGCGGGTCATCGTGCAGGAACTGGGCTACGCGCAGTGCATTGTCGCAGTGTCGGGGCATGCGCAGGTGCAGGGTCTCCAATCCCAGGTTGAGCAAGAACGAATTTTGTGGTGCCGGAATGGAGCCGAGGTCGCGCATCAGCTGTGCCACCAGTTTGGTGGTGTAGGCCATCTTGCCAAACTGCTTGGTGTAGGTGATGCCGTGGTACGACTCATCGGGGGTGCAGAGGCCGGGGAACTTGTCGGCATGGGCATCCCAGTCGAACTGGCCGCTGTCTACCACGCAGCCGCCCACCTGTGTAGCGTGTCCATCCATGTACTTGGTAGTGGAGTGGGTGACGATGTCGGCACCCCACTCGAAGGGGCGGCAGTTGATGGGTGTGGCAAAGGTGTTGTCGACAATGAGGGGCACACCATGCGCATGGGCTATGCGGGCGAAACGCTCTATATCGAGCACATTGCAGCCCGGATTGGTGATGGTTTCGCCAAAGAGCGCCTTGGTATTGGGGCGGAAGGCTGCCGAGAGTTCCTCATCAGAAGCGTGGGGGTCGATAAAGGTGCAGTCGATGCCCAGTTTCTTGAGCGTGACGCCAAACAGGTTGAACGTGCCGCCGTAGATGCCGTTGCAGACCACGATGTGGCCGCCGGCCTCGCAGATGTTGAAGACTGCGTAGAAGTTGGCTGCCTGACCGCTCGAGGTCAACACGGCACCCACACCGCCCTCTAATGCGGCAATCTTGGCTGCCACCGCATCATTGGTGGGATTTTGCAGGCGGGTATAGAAGTAACCGTCTTTCTTGAGGTCGAAGAGCAGGGCCATTTCTTCCGAGTTCTCGTACTTGAAGGTGGTGCTTTGGATGATAGGGAGCACACGCGGCTCTCCGTTGCCGGGGGTCCATCCGGCCTGTACGCACAGCGTACCTAAGCGTCGTTTGTTTTCCATAAATTCGGTTGTAAATTATAAAGGAGCAAGGAGGGGTGTGCCATGCACTTACCCTTGTCTCCCCGCTCCTCTATATGCTTGATGGTTATGTTACTTTTGTCTCTTCTCCAGTTCGATGACGGCCTTGCCCTTGCTGTCGGTCAGCACGAGCGTGCCATTCTTCTCGATGTGGTACTTCTCCACCTCGTTGAGTGCCTGCAAGACCTTGGTTTCGTTGGTCATGTCGGCACACATCATCCGTGTGCTGGCCATCAGTTTGGTATCGAGTGTTCCGGCCTGTACATCCCAGCCACAGCTGAGCCTGTTGCAGCCAGAGTGGCCATATATACGCTTGTTTTCGCGGTCGAATCCTAAGAAAGGAATCTGCTCTCCAGCCTTCTTGTCAATAGCGGTGCCGTGGATGCGCTCGATAGTCCATTCGCCTACGAGTGCATCGGGCGAAGTGGCCTTCTGGGTAGAGGCACAGGCTGTGAACAGGGCGGCAACAGCTGCCGCAACAATCATCTTTTTCTTCATATCTATTTGTCCTTTACGTTATTATCGGGTGCAAATGTACGCATAAACACCCGATTGGCGAAATGTATTAATATAATTTATTGACTTATGCCAGTAGTTAACAGTGCCCGTTGCGGCTATTGGGCACTGCGCCTATGGTCTTCATGGTATTCGCATAGAATCTCTTCGTTATAAATAGGTGTGATAATCCCTTTGAGCATGAAAGAGATTACTTTTATGGTTGCAGCGTGTGGATTCCTGCTGATGTGTGCCGACACCAATACGTTTGTGTCAAGAACTGCGTATATCATTCTTGTTCCGTTTTTGTTTGCCGTATGGCATTGATTTCGGCATTAATCTCCTCTAAGGTGATTTCTGGCTCTGATTGCGATTCGGCTTCTTGCCTGATTTTGCGGAAGGATGCAATCGCTTTTTCACGTACAGGTTCTTCTGGGTCTGCAGTAATCACAAATGGTATGCGTCGACTACGAATAACGCATCATAGTGCACAATGGTTACGTTAAAAAAACAGAAGCAGGATGAAATTTCTTGACGAAAGTCAAGGAATTGTGCGTCTAATCATGTATATTTGTAGGTAGATTATAGACCTTTAGCCTATCTGCTGTATGGAAGAACAGATAAAAGCAAGACTAATCAGTGATATAGACGAGTTGGAAGAGTTGTTGCGGGAACATTATTATGAGTATGAACAGATGTTGGGAAATCATCGGCGCAACTTCGATAACGACGAGTTGGATTCGGTATGGGGTGAAACGGGCGATATCTATAATTACAAACAGATATGGATAGACCCCTTGGAACAGGAACTGAAAGCCAAGCGTGATGCGCTGGAACTAATGGACGAAGACGACAGTTATCTGGCTGAATAGTTTTTCCCCTTTTTGTCTTTCTTCGCTTTTTGGGTCTTCTTCGTCTTCTTTTTCTTGACGATGCCGAAGAGGTCGCGCCAACCATTGAAGTCTTTTTTCAGAATGAGTCCCACGCCTTGGGTGTTAAGGCTGTTGCGGGTAAAATAGCGGTCGTTGGTCTGGTTGTAGACACGCACCGAAAAGTTGCCGTTGGGGAATATGAGGTAGCGAAGGTCAAAGTCGCCGATGAAACTGGTGGTGGCATTGGCATTGTCGCGGTATCCGAACTGGCCATTGATCAGCAGCCGGTTGTTGAGCAGCCGCCCGCTTAGCAGTCCTTCGTATTCGGCATTGTTCCATCCCTCGTCACCGGTGGAGATATTGGCACCCAGATTCCAGTTGGAACTATGTGTCACCGAGCTCAATACATTGCTCAACTGCTGGCTGAGGGTGCCGCTGAGGATACTCTGCATGGCCAGCGAGGTACGGCTCTGCTGCGTGCCGCCATCTTGCGTGGCGTTGTTGTTGCCCTGTGAGTAGAACCGGCCTACGGCGAGCAGATAGAGCACCTGCTGGTTCATCTCTTCCTCGCTGTTGATGAGGTTGGTCACCATCTGTCGGGCATCGTTGCTGATGGTAGGCAGGTCGAGTCCGAAGTCTACACGGGGTGCACGTGGAGTTCCGGTGATGTTCATGAGACAATTGACCCTAATGTTGTTGCTGGTAAAGGATCGGCCTATGTTGAGGTCGGAAAGGCTTACGCCATTGATGGCATACTGCGCCTTGAGGTTGAGGTTGGCATCCATCGCATCGCCGCCAAATCCGATGGTGCCGCCGGGCTGGAACTGGAAGTCGCGTCGTATCACATTCTGTATGGTGAGTTTGTAGATACCGTGGTCTACCTCGTACGTGCCAAACATATCGAAGCTGCCCTTGTTGAAATAGGTGGCGCGGATGGTTCCGTTGCCATTGAGCGCGATATAGTCGCCACTCTGTTTGTCCATCAACACGCGCAGCGTGGCCTGCGGGGTGCAGTTGATGAGCAGATTCATGTGGATGTCGCTTGGAATATCGGCCAGAATATTTTCGGCCTGTATTCCCTCACTTTCTTCATTGGCTGTGTTGGGCTTGGCATTGCGGTCTGTCCAGTGGATGAACGCCTGGTTGCTGATGGCATCGGGCGAGGCGGCGTTGTACTCGATAAACGAGCCTTGCTCGGGGGTAAGGTGGGCATCGATGGTCACCTCTCCGCTCTTGCCGCGGATGCCGCACCGGCCTGTGGCAAACACGGTGCCGAAGAACGTGTCGTCTCCGTAGTCCTTGGTATCGTAAGACAGCAGGTTGTAGGCATCTACATGGATGTCGTAGGTGAGGCGTGTAAGATGCTTGTGGTAGAGGCTGCCCGACACGATGCCGTAATTGCCGTTGCGGTCGAAGATGGAATCGTTGTCAATCTTGATCTCGTCGGGAATCATGGTCAGCGAGGCATCGCGCAGGGTGTAGGTGGTATTGAGAGGCTTGATGCCTACCGTACCGTTTATTTTGGCCTTACCCTCCAAGTTGATGTCCTTCAGGTCCCCAAACACACGTACGTGTCCGTCGGCACGGAGGTTGATGTCGCGCATAAAACTGCCGCAGAAGCTGCCGAGAAACTCGCCCCTGGTGTGGATGGCGTCGATTCCCAGATCTATATAGTTGCGTTTGGGCGATACATATCCTTTTATGACGGTTCGCGCGTTGTCTTCATCGTAGGCGATGGCATCGATGTCGAGCTGTTCATCGGCTTTGTTGAGTTTGACATTGGCGGAGAGTACGCCCATGCGGCCTTCCTCAAACTTGAAGTTGGTGACCAACAGGTCGGCCGAGGCATCGGGATTGTCAAAGGCACCGGCGATATAGGCATAACCGGTCGCTTTGCCGCTGAACTCGACAGCATGGAAATTGACAAGATTGAGAATATAGCTCACATCTACATCCTGCAGGTCTACGGTGACCGTGTCTTGTGCATCCTTGGTGGCATTTCCCGAGACGATGATGTGTTGCCGATTGTGCTCGATGGTGAAGTTGTGGATGGCCACATGGTCTTTGCTGTAGTGTATGTCGGCCGGTTTGACATTCCAGATGGTGTCGCCGATGGTTATCTCCGATGGTTGGATGGCGATATGGGCTGCAGCACCTCTCTCGTCGTTGTAAAAACGGGTTTCGGTGTCCAGTTGGCCGCTGAATCCATGTTTGTTGTTGTTCTCGAACGACAAGAATGTATGCAGTTTGTTGTCGGCTGCCGTGGCTTGTACGTTCCAATAGGTACCGAGGGCCCCATCAGTGGTCTGTTGTAGATGTGCGTATGCCTTGAGGGTGTCGCCGGGAGCCGTCATGCGCAGGTGCCCATGCCGATACTGCTTGCCGGCATAGGCAAATGATGGCATATCCACCACCATCGTCATCTGGTGGGTATGGTCGTCGATGCTTCCTTTCATCTGCAGCGGGCGACTAAGTTGGAGGGGAATGCCCAGCAGGTGGTTGAGCCAGTCAGACTTGTGGATATTGGCCTCGATGGCAAAATCATTGTGTATCTCCTTGTTGGTCTTGGGAAGTCCCGGCAGCGTGGGCAACTTGGTGCCTATCAGGTTGGTGATACTCTGTGCGATGGTGGTATAGTCGTAGCAACCATCTATCTGCACATGGCCAAAATCGCTGTCTATGGTCAATGTACGTGCTTTTCCCTCGTGGTCGGCCTTGGCGGTGAGCGACTCGAGGACAAAATCTTCTTCGCCACCCCTCATCCTGAAGTCGGTGAGTGCCAGGGCACCACAAACGGTATTGATAGAATTGCCTTGCAAGTCGGCTTGTAGGTCAAAATCGAACGAAGCCCCCGGCCACTGGTTGGATAGTTTCAGGGCAGAGGGATTCAGGTGGCGCACGCCTAACAGCAGGTTGGCCGTTTCTTTTCCTTTGGCCAGATTGACCGTACCGTTGAAGACGATTTGTCCGTTGGGGTCGTCCATATTGACACTGCCGCTGAAGAGTTGGTTGGCGAGCTTGCCATCTATGGCGATGTTGCTGTACGGATAAGTGTTGTAATCGAATCGGGCAACGAGTCCCTTGGCTGTCATCTGTTCAGGCTTTGTTCCTTTAAGTGTGGCTTGAATGTCCAACGTGGTGGTGATCATACCGAAGTGTGTGTCGTCAAGGATGCGCTCCAAGTTGACTTCTTTGGTTTCTATGTGCCCGTTGATGCGTGCACCATCACGTTGGATCTGAAGGGAAAGGTCGCCGGCATCGGCGCTTATCTTCCCGTGGGCGACGAGTGCCTGATCGTGTCCACTGACCTCTCCGGTCAGTTTGATGCTGCCGATGCGGAGGATAGGTGCGGGGATGGATATCTGTGGCTGGAGTTTGTCGGCTATATCCTCTATCCCGTCGGCTTCGGCTTTCAGTCCGTCGATGTAAAACTTCCAGTGTGGCTGCGTGTTCCATTGGCTCACCATGCCGTGGGCATTGAGCGAAATCTTGTCTTGGCAAGTGCTGATATTGAGTTTGCTGACCGTGGCCAAAGTCCCCGTTCCGTGGAAGGAGGCATAGAGATTGACAGGTGTGTCCATCTTGTCTAATGAACCTATGAAACAGTTTAAGTCGTAGGGTGTTATGGAAGATGGAGCAATGTTTCCTTCAAACTGTAGTGTACCCATGTCAATCTTCTTGTCGCGGCTCTGATACGTAGCTCGGATGGAAGGAATATTGAGGGTGGAGTGTGGCAGTTGGAGACAAAAATCGTCAAGGCGGCCGTGTTGCTTGTCGGCGATGACGCTGAACGAAAGCGACTTGATTTCCAGTCCGGCACGTTCCTTGAACGAAAGTTTCTTGACAAAGAGGTTGAGCGAGTCGTCTTTCAGACTGTTAAGCATGATGTGTGTGCTTACATCGGTCAAGTGAAGATGCTGGGGGGTGAACCGGGATGGGGTGGGGATGTCGTGCTGGTCGTATCTGATGTTCCCGTTTCGGATAATGAGCGAGTGGATGGCCAAATCCAGCGGCTTGTGAGAGGTTGTGTCTTTGGATGCAAGGGAGTCGAGGACAAACTGGAAATTGGGGGTTGCATCGGCTGTGGCCTTGTAGAGGTTGGCCTGCAAGCCAAACAGTTGTGCAGAGGAGATGGAGATGCGACCCTCTGTAAGGGCAAGATAATCGAACTTGGCTGATAGGCGTGTGGCTTTCAGCATGCTCTTGCCCTGTTGGTCGCAAATTTCCACGCCGTCTACGATGATACGGTTGAAGAATCCTAAGTCTACACGTTCCACATTGACTTTGGTGCCGAGCTTTTTGGCTATCGCGTCGCTTACCTGACTGCCGACAAAACGCTGTATTGGCGGCACATGCGTCAATATCATCAGTGCTACAATCAGCCCCACCAAGAGCCAGATGACACCGTTCAGGATATGTTTGAGCGTATTCAAAAATGTAGAATGTTTTGCAAATTTACATTTTTTTCTCCATTGCAGGGGATTTTCATGTGATTTTTTTTCTTATTGTCCATGTTTTTGCTTATTTTTGCATTGTCTATTCGATGATTATAATATTATAATAAATACAGTGAATTTATATGGCAAATGTGATTAAATTGCGCAAGGGCCTGAACATTAAACTGAAAGGACGTGCCACAGAGCAGTCTGCAACATTGGGGGTACGCGGTGAATATGCGCTGGTACCTGAAGATTTTGCAGGAGTGACTCCCAAGGTGGTGGTCAGCGAAGGACAACATGTCAAGGCTGGAGACGCATTGTTTATCAACAAGAACTATCCGGATGTGAAGTTCGCCTCACCTGTCAGTGGCGTTGTCACCGCAGTGCTGAGAGGCGAGCGCCGAAGAGTTCTGTGTGTGAAGGTAAAGGCCGACGATACCCAGGAGTTTGTTGACTTTGGGGTGAAGAAGGTTGATTCCCTGCAAGGGAGAGAGGTGGTGGATGCTTTGTTGGAAGCCGGCCTTTTTGGCTATATCAACCAGCTTCCCTATGCGGTATCTACGCAACCCAAGGCCGAGCCCAAGGCGATATTCGTCTCTGCCTTGAGGGATATGCCGCTTGCAGGCGATTTTGAGATGGAGCTGAAAGGAAATGAGACTGCATTCCAAGCAGGTTTGACGGCGCTGTCGAAGATAGCCAAAGTGTATCTGGGTATAGGCAGGATGCAGTCGTCGAAGGCACTGACAGCCGCCACGTCGGTAGAGACCTATGTGTTTGATGGTCCGTGTCCGGCAGGCAACGTGGGTGTGCAGGTAAACCACATAGACCCGGTCAACAAGGGTGAAGTGGTTTGGACGGTAGACCCTACGGCTGTCATTTTCTTTGGCCGACTCTTCTTGGAGGGCAAAGTGAATCTGGTGAGAAAGGTGGCTGTGGCCGGTAGCATGGTTACACATCCCTCTTACGTGGAGACTTTGGTCGGAACGCCGCTTGCAGCAGTGTTGGAAGGCAACCTTGTACGTCTTGACCACGTGCGTATCTTGAACGGCAATCCCTTGACGGGGCGTGTCTCTGCCATGACAGATTATCTGGGTGCGCATACGTCTGAGGTGACGGTCATCCCCGAAGGCGATAATGTGAATGAGGCTTTTGGCTGGATATTGCCACGTTTTAAGCAGTTCTCGGCTTCCAAGAGTTATTTCTCGTGGTTGCAGGGCAAACGTGACTACGACTTGGATGCACGTATTAAAGGTGGACAACGCCATCTTATCATGAGTGGAGAGTATGACCGCGTATTGCCCATGGACATCTATGGCGAGTATCTCATCAAGGCTATCATTGCCGGAGATATTGACCGTCAGGAGCAATTGGGTATTTACGAGGTGAGTCCAGAGGACTTTGCCGTGGCAGAATTTGTCGATTCCTCCAAATTGGAATTGCAAAAGATTGTGAGAGAAGGATTGGACATATTACGTAAAGAAAACGCTTAGAACTATGAATTTGAAAGGTTTTTTTGATAAGATAAGGCCGAATTTCGAGAAAGGAGGCAAGCTCCAGTCCTTGTGGAGTCTGTACGATGGTTTTGAGAGTTTCGTTTTGGTGCCCAATGCCACTTCCAAGAGTGGTGTAAGCATTCACGATTCCATCGATTCCAAGCGTATCATGAGTGTTGTGGTGATAGCCCTGATGCCGGCTTTGCTTTTTGGCATGTACAATGTGGGTTATCAGAACTATCTGGCTGCCGGTGCACTTGCCACGGCTGGTTTCTGGGAGATGTTTGGCTATGGACTCCTGGCCGTATTGCCCAAAGTATTGGTAAGCTACATCGTAGGTCTCGGCATCGAGTTTGCTTGGGCACAGTGGAAACATGAGGAAATCCAGGAGGGTTACCTCGTCACAGGTATCATTATTCCGCTGATTATCCCGGTTACTACACCGCTGTGGATGTTGATTATAGCCATTGCGTTTGCCGTGATATTTGCCAAAGAGATTTTTGGTGGAACGGGTATGAACTTCCTTAATGTTGCGCTCGTTGCCCGTGCTTTCCTCTTCTTCTCTTATCCCAGCAAGATGAGTGGAGACACCGTATGGGTGGCTACGGATAAGATTCACGGTTTGGGTAACACGCTTCCTGATGGTGCCACGATGGCTACACCGCTGGGACACATCGCACAGGGTACACCCTTAGATGCTACACTCTGCGACATGGTAACGGGTCTCATTCCGGGTTCTATCGGCGAGACTTCTGTTATAGCCATTGCTATTGGAGCGGTGATTTTGCTGTGGACGGGTATTGCCAGTTGGAAGACCATGCTGAGTGTTTTCTTGGGAGGAGCCCTTACTGCAGCTTTGTTCCAAAGCCTTGGCTCAACACCTGTGGCATGGTATGAACATCTGGTGTTGGGTGGTTTTGCATTTGGTGCCGTGTTTATGGCCACCGATCCTGTCACCTCTGCACGTACAGAGACAGGCAAGTGGATCTATGGATTCCTTATCGGCTTGATGGCTATCGTCATTCGTGTGATGAACCCCGGCTATCCCGAAGGTATGATGTTGGCAATATTGTTAATGAATGTATTTGCCCCGGTAATAGACTATTGTGTGGTCAACCGCAATATCTCGCGCAGGGCTAACCGTATTAAGAATAAGGAGGCTAAGTGATGAAGACAAATTCAAATACTTATACGATTATATACGCTTCGGTCATTGTGGTGATAGTAGCCTTTTTGCTGGCTTTTGTATCACAGTCTCTGAAAGACAGGCAGGAGGCAAATGTCTCTCTGGATAAGAAGAAACAGATACTG
>SFKY01000056.1 GCA_004554665.1 Bacteroidales bacterium | reverse complement strand
ACAAGGAGGTTTACACCCAAACAATGCTGATGGCAAGACATCAGAAAATAGCTAAACTCTTTGACGAAGAATTTTGGGTGACACGATGACGAAGTCAGGAAATAGACCAAGAGTAAAATATATAGATGTATCTACTGACCGATGTGGGTTCAAGCAGAGGCGGGCGGTATGGATAGAGGGCTAACGATAAGAATAGCAAAGAGGCTGGGGGCTGTTTCGTACAGCCCCCAGCCTCTTTGGGTAAAGGGTATAGCAGTTTATGCCAACAGTCTTTTTACAATCTGCGAGATGGTGCCTCCCTCGGCTTTTCCCGCCATCTGCTTGGAGGCTATGCCCATCACTTTGCCCATGTCTTTCATGCTGGTGGCACCCGTCTGGGCGATGATGTCGCGTACGATGCGCTCAATCTCCTCTTCAGAAAGTGCTTGGGGTAGGTATTCTTCAATGACACGCACCTGTGCCAGTTCTTCTTCGGCCAGATCTTGGCGCCCAGCAGCTATGTAGGTGTTGGCAGTCTCCTTGCCCTGCTTGGCCAGTTTCTGCAACAGTTTCATGGCAGCAGCGTCTTCGAGCGTGTCGTTGGCGCCTGGTGCCGTCTTGGCTTCGAGAAACAGTTTCTTGATGTTGCGGAGCGTCATGAGGCGCACCTTGTCGCGTGCCAGCATGGCTGCTTTGATATCTTCGCTTACTTGTTCAAATAGTGCCATAATGCTTATAGTTTATGTTGGGTATTGTCATGCGAATGAGATGGTGCCCTGAACGGGTTCAGTCGGATTGTCGACCGATGCGGAATCGGTGATGCCGGCGGCCTGTCGGCGGATTTCGTCTATCGTCTGCTTGGAGCGTTTGTAGGTGGGCGTGTTGTCGATACGGAGTATGACATCCTCGTTGTCCAAGTCTTCCGGACGGAAAAGGAAGATATGGGGCCGACGCTTGTACTGGCTATTGTTCGAATCTTTGCCATAATAGCGGTTGCGGCGGTCCTGCAGTTCGGCGGCCTTCTCTTCCTCTTGTGCCAAGCGGTCTGCGTCTTCCTGTGTACGCTTCTTGCCGAGGTGTGTGTGCATGCCGTCTACGTCTTCGATGCCAAAACCGGTGGCAAGGATAGTAACCTTGACCCGTTTGCCCAGTTCCGGGTCGATGGCCAGCCCCCACTTGATCTCGAAGTCGTTGTCAAACTTGGCCATAAAGTCGTTTACCTCATTCATTTCCTCCATCATCAGGCCGGCATTGTTGTTTTTCTCGTTGGAGAAATTGATACTGAGCAGAATCTTCTTGGCGTTGAAGATATCGTTGTCGTTGAGCAATGGCGAGTTCAGTGCATCATTGATGGCCTGCTTTACGCGGCCTTCGCCTTCGCCGTAGCCTGTACTCATGATGGCCACGCCACCGTCTTTGAGTACTGTCTTCACGTCGTTGAAGTCGAGGTTGATAAGTCCGTGGTTGGTGATGATTTCGGCGATGCTTTTGGCTGCGATGCTCAGGGTGTCGTCTGCCTTGCCGAAGGCATCAAGCACGGTAAGCTCGGGATAGATTTCACGCAGCCGTTCATTGTTGATGACCAGCAGGGCATCTACATGCTTGGACATCTCCTCCACGCCGTCAAGCGCCTGGTCGATCTTCTTGTCGCCTTCGAATCTGAAAGGTATGGTCACGATGCCCACGGTGAGTATGTCGAGCTCCTTGCTCACCTTGGCTATGACGGGGGCTGCGCCGGTGCCCGTGCCGCCTCCCATGCCCGCTGTGATAAACGCCATCTTGGTGCCGTCGTTGAGCATGTTGCGAATGTCGTCGATGGTTTCCTCGGCAGCTTTTCTTGCGCGCTCAGGTTTGTTGCCGGCGCCCAGTCCTTCCTTGCCGAGTTGCAGGTGTACCGGCACGGGCGAGTCGTTGAGCGCCTGGTTGTCGGTGTTGCAGAGCACAAAACTTACATCGTGTATGCCTTCGCGGTACATGTGGTTTACGGCATTGCCGCCTCCGCCACCTACACCGATGACCTTGATGATGCTGTTCTCTTTTTCGGGTTCGCCGAAATCCAGTATTGTATGATTATTGTTGTCTTCCATATTGCAGTTTCTTTTGATGGTGGTTTTACTCTTCTTCTTCCATTACTGTCTTGCTAAACTTCTTGATAGAGCGCCAGAGACGGTTGAGCATGCTGTTCTCCTTCTTCTTGCGTGCCTCTTCCTCCTCTTGCAGCCTTCTCTGCTCCTCCGCTTCGGCCTCTTCTGCTTCCTTGCGCTTGCGTGCCTCCTCTTCAGCCTTCTGTTTCTCAGCTTCTGTGGGCACAATGCCCCGGCCTGTGGTCTCGTTGGCCGGCCGCGGGTTGCGGTGCAGGTCGGCTGTGGTGGGGCCTTGCTTGGCCTCTCCGCCAAAGAGGTCGTTGGTAAACTCCTCGCCTGCACAGTTTTTGTCGCCTTTTTCCAGCAGTCCGAGGATGGTATTCATCCGCCCGTCGTGTGCCGAAATCTCCGGAATGTTGGAGTTGATGGTCTGTGTCACAAACTTGGCGATTCGTATCTTCTCTATATGCGTATGGTTGCGGAATGCCTTGACGAGGTTGGGCATGTTGGATCCGCCGCCGGTGAGGATGATTCCGCTCAAGAGCTTGTCAGCGTATTCTCCGGGAACTTGGAACCAGGCGTTTTCGATAATCTCCTCCATGCGGGCTTCGACGATTTCGACAAACTTGCGGCTCTCCACCTGACGGTCTTGGTCTATCGGCAGCATCAGGTTGTTGTCGATATCATTGTTGTCGGTATAGGCACTGCCGTATTTCAGTTTCATCATCTCTGCCTCGGCATCCTCCATCTGCAGCGAGGCGATGTCTTTGGTGATATTGTTGCTGCCAAGGGGGATGACTGCCAAGTGGCGCAGGATGTTTTTGAAATAGACCGATACGGTGGTGGTGTCGGCACCGATGTCTACCAGCATACATCCGCTGCGTTTTTCGGTCTCGGTGAGTATGCTGTCGGCCAAGGCCAATGGAGCGAGATACATGTCGGCGATGGCAAGGCCGGCATTGTCGAAGCATTTGTTGAGATTACGGTAGAAATTCTTCCGCCACAGGATGTTGAGGAAGTTGCCTTCGAGCTTGCTGCACTGTATCCCGATGGGGTCGAGCTGGTATTGGTTGTCCACCTTGTATTCTTGGGTGGCTGCATCCAGAATCTCCTGTTCGGGATAGACCATGCTTCGGTTGGCATCCATCAGTTCATAGACCATCGCTTGGTCTACGATGGTGTCGGCGGGCAGGTCTTTGGCAATGACATTTTTCACACTGCGTATCGATTGGCCGCCTACGCCCACGTAGACATGGGCTATCTTGGTCTTGAGGTTGGTCTCCAGCTTCTTGACGATGTTGGTCAGGCTTTGTACGGTCTTGTCTATATTATAGATTACGCCTTTGCGTATGCACGATGTGGAGTCTTCTTGCGCCACAGCCAATATGCTGGTGCTGCCATCTTGGTTTTTTCGTCCGGCAATACCTGTTATCTTCGAGGATCCCAGCTCAATTGCAATAATAAATTCCTTTGCCATACTCTTGTTGTCGTTATCGTTTCAATGTTCGTTTCTTGCAGATAATCTGGTTGTCAAACTCCAGATCTATATAGCTATACTTGTTCCATCCGGCTTGGGACAATCCATAGCGGTAAAATTTCTCCAGTCTGTCCATCTTCTTGTTGGTGAACTCGGTGACCAGCTGTTTCCTTTGCTGGCGCTGTGAACTTTCTGGGAGTTTGCCCAAGTGAATGATGTGGTTGCCCACCCTCGGCACCAGCTCCACGGTGTAGTCGCGCAGCACGTTTACCTGTTCTATCTGGTTTCGCCACAGGTCGCTCGCTGTGAGCGCATTGATCAGATGTGCGATATAGTTTTGCGCATACCACCGGCTGATGTAGCCCGTGGCGATGATCAGATCGCTTGTGTAGTGCGAGTTGGGCATGATGAGGTTGTTGTCGTCCAGATAGTAGTCCTCTCCGTTGACAGCCTTGACCCTTACGGTAGGCATGCGCTGGGTGATTCTTATGTTCACATGCCCGTCTTGGGTCTTGTAGCACTCTGCGGTCTTCACAAAAGGACTGGACACCAGCCGCTCCTCTATCATTCTGGCGTTTACGTCCTTCAGTGGTTTGCCCAGCGGGTACAGGCGCACCTTCTCCAGCCTGGCCTTTATCTCCTTGGTGTCTATGAAGCCGTTGGTGGTCTCGTCTTGGATATCGATGCTCACCTTGGTGCACAGTCTGGTACGCTCATCGGGTTTGTTGAACGCGGTGAAGGTGAATACGATGTAGGCACCCAAGACGATGTCGGTCGCAATCAGGGCTACTTTTTTCCAGTTGGGACGATTCATTTGCTCTCGATGATTTTTGCGATTTGTGGGACGTAGTTGTCCAAGTCACCCGCGCCGAGGATGACGAGCACGTCGAAGTCGCGGCTCTCGGCCAGCGCGGTCACCTCCTCCTTGTGTATCATGCTCTTTTTCACGCCCGGTTTCAGATGGTCATAGATCAGCTGGCTGGTGACACCGGGAATGGGCTCTTCGCGGGCCGGATAGATGTCGCATAGTATCACCTCGTCGAGCAGACTGAGCGCGTCTGCGAACTCACGGTAGAAGTCGCGGGTTCGTGTGTAGAGATGCGGCTGGAAGATGGCCGTGATGATGCGGTCGCGGTACAGTTCTCTGATGCTCTTGGCACTTTGGTAGATCTCGTTGGGATGGTGGGCATAGTCCGACAGCAGCACGTGGCGGTCGTTCTTGATCTTGAAATCGAACCGTCTGTCCACGCCGCCGTAGCTCTTCATGCCTTGGCGCAGTTCCTCAGCCGTGCAACCGTTGAGCTGTGCCATCGCCATAGCAGCCACGCCGTTCTCGATATTGATGGGAACGGGTTGTCCCAGTTCTACATGAGGCACGCACTCGACGGGAGAGATGAAGTCGAACGTTATCTCGCCGTTGTCTATCCGGATGTTCTCGGCATGGAAATCGCCCTTGTCCAGACTGTATTCGTAGACCGTCACACCCGGTTGTACCTCTTGCTTCATCTCCAGGTCGGTATGCAGGATGAGTGCGCCACCCGGTTGGATGAGCGTGGTGTAGTGCCTGAAACTCTCCAAGTAGGCTTCTTTAGTACCGTAGATGTCCAGGTGGTCGGGGTCGGTGGCTGTGATGACGCTCATCCAAGGTCTGAGCCAGTGGAAACTGCGGTCAAACTCGTCAGCCTCGATGACGATATAGTCGCTGTGGTCACTCAGGATATAGTTGGTGCCATAGTTCTTGGAGATACCGCCCAGAAAGGCGTTGCAGTCGATATGGCTCTGGTGCATGATGTGGGCGCACATGGTCGATGTCGAAGTCTTGCCGTGTGTGCCTGCCACACAGAGTCCCTTATGCGATCGGGTAAGCGTGCCCAGCACCTGCGCCCGCTTCTCAATGGTAAAGCCGTGCTCCCGGAAATAGACCAGTTCCTTATGCCCCGATGGTATGGCTGGGGTGTAGATGACCAGACAGGAGGCTGCGTCCTTGCACACGGCGGGTATGGCGTCCACGTCTTCCTCGTAGTGGATGGCCATGCCTTCCTGCTCCAGTTGTCGGGTGAGCGTTGAGGGAGTCTTGTCGTATCCTGCCACAGGCAGTCCCTTGTGCAGGAAATAGCGTGCGATGGCGCTCATGCCGATACCGCCGGCGCCAACGAAATATACCGATTTGATATCTTTTATCTCCATAGTGGTTTTATCTTGTTGCTAATTTGATGACTTCCTCGGCGATGGTCTCCGCAGAGTTGGCCACACCGAGGGTGAGTATGTTTGTCCGAAGCGATTGCAGTTTAGCCTCGTCCTTGACGGTGGCAATGGCCCTGTCGAGCAGCACCTTGGTGGCTTCTGCATCCTTTACGTAGATAGCCGCGTTCTTGTTGACCAGTGCCATCGCGTTCTGCGTTTGGTGGTCTTCTGCCACATTGGGACTGGGAACGAGGATAACGGGTTTGCCGATGAGGCAAAACTCGCTGATCGAACTGGCTCCGGCGCGACTGATTACGATGTCTGCAGCGCTATAGGCTGCCCCCATGTCGCTGATGAAGTCGGTTGCCTTGACCATCGGCAGTTCAGGTATGCTGTTGAGGGTCTTGCAGATATCCTCGTAGTAGTATTTGCCTGTCTGCCAGATAAACTGCACGCCCGAGTTGCGGACAGTATCCAGATTCTCCAGCATGCTTTGGTTCATGGTGCGAGCTCCCAGACTTCCTCCCACAATCAGTATGGTCTTCTTGGCCGGATCCAGCCCGAACGATGCAATGGCTTCCTCGCGTGAGCGTGTGCTTTGGAGGATATTCTGCCGTACGGGGTTGCCTGTCAGTATGATTTTTTCTGCCGGGAAAAACCTTTCCATGCCGTCGTAGGCCACACATATCTTCTCAGCCTTCTTGGCCAACAGCCTGTTGGTCACTCCCGCATACGAGTTCTGCTCTTGTATCAGGCAAGGAATCTTCTTGCTGGCGCACACGTTGAGTGTCGGGCCGCTGGCATAGCCGCCCACGCCCACTGCCGCCATCGGCTTGAAGTCCTTGACGATGCGCTTCGCGATGTGCTGGCTTTTCCATATCTTGTAGAGTACGGCAATATTTTTCAGTATATGCTTGCGGTCGAATCCGCAGATAGGTAGTCCCTTGATTTCGTAGCCTGCTGCGGGTACACGCTGCATCTCCATCCTGCCCAGCGCACCGACAAACAGGATTTTCGCATCAGGTCTTTTCGCCTTGATGGCGTTGGCGATAGAGATGGCAGGGAAGATATGGCCACCCGTTCCACCGCCGCTGATAATGATTCTCAATTCCTCGTCCATGATCGTCTTATAGTTTTGTAGTCGCAAAAATAACCATTTTATTTCTATTGAGCTACTTTTCTTTCATTTATTTGTCTTTCAGGCCAGTACGGCACTTTGCTCCAAGGCCTCTTTAGAGGGTGCCCCCTTCTTCTTGGCAGACCGGCTGATACTCAGGATGACCCCTATGTAGACACAGTTGATGATGGTGGAGGTACCACCTTTGCTGATGAGGGGTAGGGGCTGACCCGTGACGGGAACTATGCCCACGGCCACACACATGTTGAACAGGGCTTGGGTAACCAAAAGCAGTGCCAACCCCATTGCCAGGAAGGCCGGGAAATTGTTCTCGCACCGTCCGGCTATCACGCCTGTCCTTACCAAGAGGATGATATACAGCAGTGCCACAAACAAGGCACCGGGGAAGCCCATCTCTTCGATGATGATGGCGTAGATAAAGTCTGAGAAGGCCTGCGACAGGAAGTCTCTCTCCACCGAGTTGCCAGGACCTACACCTACACCGTTAGACGATGCGATGGCGATATTGGCATGTGCGGGTTGGGCATCCTTGTCCAAGTCCACATCCTTGGGTGCCACATCCTTCTTCGAATCGTTAAATTTCTCTATGCGCGACTTCCATGTGTCGAAGCGGTGGAAGATTTTTGATAGGGCTGTAGGCTGCGATGGGGCAACCACAATCTGCTCCGTCATTTTGTTGTTGCCCATATCAGCACTCTTGTCCTTGCCCACCAGCATGATCAGCGCGATGCCCAGGATTCCTGCGGCGGCTGTCACCCCCAGCAAGCGGCCTATCTGACTGATGGGCACCCTGCATACAAACATCATGAGGACCACGACCAGAAACAGCAGGCCGGCTGTGGAGAGATTCTCAAGCATGATGAGCGGGATGATGATGGCGCACAGCCACAATACGTATTTGAATGCCTTGCGGTCGGCACCATTTTCCGTCTGCATGGCGCTGAATATCTGCGCACAGGCCAGCACAATCGTCCCTTTGGCAATCTCAGATGGCTGGAATGTGAAACCGAAGATGGCAATCCACCTGCTTCCTCCGTTGATATCCTCACCGACAAACTTGACGAGCACCAGCGTGGCCACCGAGACGATGAGGAGAAAAGGTGTGATGATCTTAAAGAATTTGCATTTGATGTTCAGGGTCACTATCATGCAGCAGATTCCCATCAAGAGGATACCCAGGTGCTTGATTACTGGCGAGAAGTAGCTGCCATTCTTATATCCCAACTGTGACGAGGCAGAGAATACCTCGATCACACTGATGATACAGAGGAAGAAAAACACCATCCATATCACCTTGTCACCCTTGAATATGTTGCCTAATTTCTTGTTGAGCATTGTTGTTGAAAGTCCTTTACCAGATTCTTGAATTGTTCGCCACGGTCCTCCATGTTCTTGAAGAGGTCAAAGCTGGCACAGCAGGGGCTCAGCAGCACCGTGTCGCCCACCGAGGCCAGTTCGCGGCACGCCTCCATGCACTCCCGCATGCTGTGGGTGTCTCTCACGGGCAGCCCCAAGCAGTCGAAATTGTCGTGCAGTTTGGCGTTGTCGGCTCCCAGATAGACCAGTGCCTTGCACTTCTGCTGTATCAAGGGCTTCAGAGGGGCATAGTCGTTGCCTTTGTCCTTGCCTCCCACGATGAGGATGGTGGGTGTGGTCATGCTCTCCAGTGCATACCAACAGGCATCTACGTTGGTGGCTTTCGAGTCGTTGATGTAAGTCACGCCATTCACCGTCCCAGCCCTTTCCAGCCTGTGCTCCACACCGGGGAAGTCGGCCAATCCCTGTCTGATGACAGCGTCGGGTATGCCCCCGATGTTGGCGGCGAGGCCGGCAGCCAGACTGTTGTAGAGGTTGTGCTTCCCCTTCAGGCTCAACGACTGCACGTCTATCTCGAAAGGATGTGGCAGGCGCAGCTTGTAGACACCGTTTTCGATGTAGCCCACAGTGCCGGCTTCCTTGTTCTCAGCAAAGGGATAGAGCGTGGCACCCACCTGTACTTTCTGTAATTCCTCTCTGATGACAGGGTCGTCGTTCCAGAAGATGAAGGCATCAGCCTTGGTCTGGTTGCGGGTGATGCGCATCTTGGCATCGGCGTAGTTCTCAAACTTGAAGTCGTAGCGGTCCAGATGGTCGGGTGTGATGTTGAGCAGCACTGCGATGTCGGCGTGGAAGTCGTACATGTCGTCCAACTGAAAACTGCTCAGCTCTATTACGTAGTAGGCATGCGGACTTTCTGCCACTTGCAGTGCCAGGCTGTGCCCGATGTTGCCGGCCAGTCCTACGTCGTACCCCGCAGCCTTGTAGATATGGTAGATGAGAGATGTGGTGGTGGTCTTTCCGTTGCTGCCGGTGATACATATCATCTTGGCAGTGGTGTATCGGGCAGCAAACTCTATCTCGCTGATGATGGGAATATGCTTTGCCACAGCCTTCCTGATCATAGGCGCCTCCTTGGGGATACCCGGGCTCTTGATTATCTCGTCGGCGTTCAGAATCTTCTCCTCTGTGTGATGTCCTTCCTCCCATGCTATCCCGTGTCCGTCGAGCATGTCTTTGTAGACAGGTTTGATGGCCGACATGTCCGAGACAAACACGTCGAATCCTTTTTGCTTGGCCAGTACCGCTGCGCCTACGCCGCTTTCAGCGGCACCCAGTATGACAATCCTTTTCATCATTTCGCATTCATTATTTTTCCTTTTCCATTGTTGCAGAGGCGGACGCACGAACGTGTGTCCCTACAGGTAACGGCTGTTATTCACCGTTTTACCTTTTTACCTCTTTACCCTTTTACCTCTTTACCTTTAAAAGCCTTTTTACCTTATTTTCAGGGTAATGATGGTGAGGGCTGCCAGGATGATGGTGGTAATCCAGAAACGGATGGTTATTTTCGATTCGTGTACCGCATGATGGGGCTTCTTCACCAAATAGGTACACTCCGGATCCAGCTGGCAGTCCTGTGTTCTGAAGTTGTCGTGAATGGGCGTGCGCTTAAAGATGCGCTGCTTCACTCCCTTGCGCTTACCCATCTTGTAATACCACACCTGCATGATGACACTCAGGCTCTCCACGAAGAAGATGCCGCAGAGTATGGGTAGCATCAGTTCCTTGTGGATGATGATGGCACCCACGGCGATGATACCTCCGATGGTGAGTGAGCCCGTGTCGCCCATAAACACCTGTGCCGGATAGGCATTGTACCAGAGGAAACCGATGAGCGCACCCACAAAGGCACACATGAAGACCACCAGCTCCTGCGAATCAGGGATATACATGATGTTCAGGTATGAGGCAAACTCGATGTGCGAACTCACGTAGGCAAGGATGCCCAGCGCCACACCGATGATGGCAGAGTTTCCGGCACACATGCCGTCCATGCCGTCGTTCAGGTTGGCTCCGTTGCTCACCGCAGTCACCACCAGGATGGTCATGATCACGAAGAGTATCCAGCCGGCAGCATTCTTATAGTCGCCACAAAACGACATGATGCGCGAGTAATCCAGATTGTGCCCCTTGACAAAGGGAATCGTTGTTTTCAGCGATTTGCGCGCTTCGGCCCGGTGTTTGACCACCACTTCCTGTCCTTGGCGCTCGATAGAGAGATTCTCGTTCATCTTCACGTCGGGCGAAGCCCAGAGCACAAGCCCCACTATCAGACCTATGCCTACCTGGCCGATGATCTTGTAACGGCCCTTGAGCCCCTCCTTGTTGTGGCGGAAAATCTTGATAAAATCGTCCATTCCACCGAGGAATCCCAGCCATACCGTGGTGATGATCATCAGGATGAGGTAGATGTTGCGGAGGCGGCCAAGCAGCAACACGGGAATGAGGATGGAGACGATGATGATGATGCCGCCCATCGACGGCACACCTATCTTCTTCACGCCGAAGGGGTCGATGCTCGCGTCGCGCTGCACCTCGGTGATCTGCTTGCGTTTCAGAAACTTGATAAACTTCTCGCCAAACCATGCCGAGACGACCAGCGAGAGGATGAGCGCCAGCAATGCCCTGAACGAGATGTACCCCCACAGGTGCGAACCGCTGATGCCAAACTGCTCTAAAAATCTGAATAAATAGTACAACATGGTGTCAAGCTGTTATTGTTGGTTCATAAAGATATCGCGCAGCACTTCCTTGTCATCGAAGTGATGCTTCACGCCCTTGATTTCCTGATAGTTCTCGTGTCCCTTTCCGGCTACGAGAATCACGTCTCCCTTCCCGGCCATCATGCAGGCTGCGCGTATGGCCTCCTTGCGGTCGGCTATACTGATGACTTTCTTCATCTGCTGGGCGTTGAGGCCTGCCAGCATGTCGTTGATAATGTCCTGGGGCTCCTCGAAACGGGGATTGTCGCTGGTGATGATGACACGGTCGCTCTGCTTCACGGCCTCCTGCGCCATCAGCGGACGTTTGCCCTTGTCGCGGTTGCCGCCAGCGCCGCATACCGTGATCACCTTTCCCTTGCCGTTGAGCACCTCATGGATGGCGTTGAGCACGTTTTCCAGTGCATCGGGCGTATGGGCATAGTCCACAATGGCGGTATAGCCTTCGGGCGAGCGCACCGGATCCAGACGGCCGTTGACGCTGTGCAGCGTGCTCATGGCCACCAGGATGTCTTGCGGCTCCTTGCCCAGCATGCGGGCGGCGCCATACACGGCCAGCAGGTTGCTCACGTTAAACTTGCCGATAAACTGTACACCCACCTCGTTGCCGTCTATCTCCAAGTACATACCCTCGAAGTGGCACTCCAGTATCCTGGCGCGATAGTCAGCCATCTGCCTGATGGAGTAGGTCTTGACCTGTGCCTTGCAGTTTTGCACCATTACCAGTCCGTTTTTGTCGTCTGCATTGGTGATGGCGAATGCGTTTTTGGACAGCGAGTCAAAGAAAGCCTTTTTCGCATCGCGGTAGTTCTCAAACGTTTTGTGGTAGTCCAGATGGTCGCGGGTGAGATTGGTGAAGATGCCGCCGGCAAACCGCAGTCCGCCGATGCGCTTCTGGGCGATGGCATGCGACGAGCACTCCATGAAAGCGTATTCGCAACCCGCCTCTACCATGCGGCTGAGCAGGGCATTGAGTTCGATGGGGTCGGGCGTGGTGTGCTCGGTGGGGATAGCCTCGTCTTCTATATAGTTGCAGACCGTAGACAGCAGTCCGCACTTGTGTCCCATCTTGCGGAACATATTATATAATAAGGTGGCGATGGTGGTCTTGCCGTTGGTGCCGGTCACGCCCACGAGCTTCAGATGTCTCGACGGGTCGCCGTAAAACAGGGTGGCCACCTTGCCCACTGCGTCTTCTGTAGAGTCTACCTGTACGTAGGTCACGTCTTCATAGGTCTCTTCCGGAAGCCTTTCGCACAGGATGGCCGCCGCACCTTGTGCGATGGCTTTGGATATAAACTGGTGCCCGTCTACCTGGGTGCCCACCATAGCGACAAACAGATGTCCCTTGCCGATGCGTCGCGAGTCGATGTTCACACCTGTGATATCGATGTCCTCGTTTCCGATGACAGCCTTCGGCTTCATGCTGCTGAGCAAATCTTTTAGTGTCATAACTTATCTGTTTATGGGTTTTGTTTCTTGATACTTCTTGCTGTCCCTGTTGCAGGCGGGGCGGCTGCTTATTCTAATACGAGTTGGCACCGAGCTCCCCGACAGATTTTCTGGCCGGGAGCCAGGCTCTGGTGCGTCACCTTGCCGCGGCCTGCAAGCGTCACTTTGAGCCCCCGGCTTTCGAGCAGGTACACGGCATCGCGCGCTCCCATACCCGTCACGTCGGGCACTGAGTCTTTGACACCCTGTGTAGCGCGTGTAAGCTTGATATGCTTGTCGCCCACGCTCTCCGTGTGTCCCCAGATGGGATTGCCTGTGGCGTAGGAGCCGGTCCAGTCGCGGCGCGTGTCGAAACCCAAGTGTGAGAGCACGTAGTCGGCAGCGAGGATGTTGCCCCTTTTCACCTCAGGTATGAGGATGGAGGCCGAATCCTTGGCATCGGTCACATCCAGCTTCACATCCTGGGCCATGATACCCTCGGCTATGTTGTGGAAGACCACACCGCTCATGCCGCCTCCCGATGCCGGAAGTCCCGACTTCTGGATGCACACGATACAGCTGTAGCGTGGATTGTCGGCCGGGAAGTAGCCCGCAAAACTCAGCAGATAGTTGGTCACGCCTGTCTTGTAGCCGCCGGCACCTTGTGAGATCTGGGCGGTACCCGTCTTGCCGGCCACCTTGAACGATGGCGAGCCGGCCTTTTTTCCCAGTCCCTGGCTCACCACATGTTCGAGCATGGTCTGCATCAGCTTCACCACGCGGTCGCTGCATATTTGTTCTCTGCCCGGCACCACCTGCGGCGGAAACTCCATCAGCGTCTTGCCGTCTTTCACCACGGCCTTGACAAAGCGGGGCCGCATCATGCGACCGCCGTTGGCGATGGCGTTGTAGAAGGCCAGAGTGGAGATGGGCGGAATCTGTGTCTCGTAGCCTATACTCATCCAGGGCAGGGCGGTGTTGTTCCAGTTGAGCCATTGCCCGCGGTCGTTCTTCTTCGGCATACGTATGCGTGCCGGCGAGTAGCCGGCCAGTGGAATCTGGAAATCAGTGGTGATGCCGGAGCGGTAGACTCCTTCGATGAATTTCTCGGGGTGGTCGTGGTAGTACTGGTCTACGATACGGCTCACACCGATGTTGGAGCTCACCTCCAAGGTGCGCGGCAGGTTCATCGTGCCGTAGCCGCCCCGCCGCCAGTTGTGGTCTTTCATCTCGCGCCCGTACATGGGCCACACGCCGCCGCCCGTATCCACCGTCTTGGTGGTGTCGCAGTAGCCGTCTTCCAGCACGGTCATGATGGAGATGGGCTTGAAGACGGAGCCGGGCTCCAGCAGGTCGCTCACGGCATGGTTTTTCACCTCGCGGTACGTAATCTTGCCGTTGTTGTCTATGCACTTCTCCATGTTCACGATGGCCTTGATGTCGCCGGTCTTCACCTCCATCACGATGGCCACGCCCACGTTGCCGTTTACCTCGGGCAGTTTCAGTTCTTCGATCACCGCGCGCTCGGCCAGGTCCTGCATGGACACGTCGATGGTGGTCACGATGTCGGCACCATCGGTGGGTGGGGTGTCGGTAATGTTGAGCCACTTGTTGAGCACCTTGCGGCGATGGATGATACCGTTTTTGCCGCGCAGGATCGAGTCGTACGACAGTTCCAGACCAAACCGTGCCGAGTCTTTGGCACCGTACAGGGAGCCGATGGTGCGGCTGGCCAACGAGCCGTAGGGGCGCTGGCGGGCATTGAACTCCTCGGTGTGGAATCCGCCACGATACCCCGGCATGCGGAAGATGGGCAGGGCCATCACCTCCTTATAGGTGTTGTAGGGCACACGCTTGTCCCAGATGGGCCAGTGGCGGCTCACGCGCTTGCGCCCCTCCTCCAAGTCCTCGCGGAAGTGCTCCTTGGACTTTTCGGGGAATATATCGTGCAGCCCGGAGCAGATGGAGTCGAGCTTAACCTCCCACAGAGAGTCGTTCTTGGCCTGTCTGAGTGCGTCGAAGTCCATGAACAGCTTAAACTCGGGCAGCGAACTGGCCATGAGCTGGCCGTCGCAACTGAGGATGTTGCCGCGGGTAGGCTTCACCTTCACGCTGTCTTTCTTGACACGCGAGGCCACTTCCATCCAGTAATCGTGCTTCACGGTCATGATGTAGGCCGCCTTGGCAAGCACGGATATGGCTATGGCCACCATCACGACGATGATGACAAAGTAGCGGGGCATTACTTTTTGGCTGTCAAACTTGCTCATTTCTCGGGTACGTTGATGATGAATGGGGGTTGTGTGGCGATGTGGAGCAGACTGTCCTTGTTGCTCTGCAGCAGTTCCAGTACGTTGCTCTCGCGGCTCTTCTCCGTGAGCTGGCTACTGCTCGACAGGGCGCGGTACTTGGCATCCAGCAGGTCGCGCTGCAGCTTGTCGATCTCTATCAGGCTCTTCTGACAGCTGTAGCGGTTGGAGATGTAGATGAGCACAAACACGCCGATAAGCAGGAATAGCCATATCTGGCGGCGCACGGCAGAGGTGCTGAGAATGTCGCCGCCGAGTATCTTGCTGAAACTCATGTTGTTGGCAAAGGGCGCATCCTCTTCGGTGGCTTGCTCCTTGATTACCTCCTGGAGCGTGGGCTTGGCCTCCTGTGCGTTGTCGGGGGCAGCCGCCTCCTCTTGGCTGCCCGTCGGGATAGCCCGTGCCTCTTTGGCCTTGTCGGTCACTGCCGGAGTGGTCTCGGCAGCATCCGTCGTAAGCTGGGGTTGGGTGATGTCTTTGTCCTTATCTGTTGTCATTTCTTTTCTGCTATTCTTAGTTTGGCACTGCGGCTCCGCGGGTTGCCTTCCTGCTCCTCGGCCGAGGGAACGATGACTTTGTTGTTTACCAGGCGGTAAGGAGTCTCCACGCGGCCGTAGAAGTCTTGCTCCACCTTGCCCGCTACGTTGCCCGTCTTCATCAGGTTCTTCACGATGCGGTCTTCCAGCGAGTGGTAGGTGATGACCGACAGTCTGCCGCCTGGAGCCAGCAGCGTGGTGGCGGCCGCAAGCATCTCGCGGAGGGCATCCATCTCGTGGTTCACCTCGATGCGCAGCGCCTGAAACAGTCGGGCCATGTCTTTCTTCTCCTTTTCGCGCCGGAAGAGCGGTTCTACCGCCTGCAAAAACTGCTGCGTGGTCTCTATGCGTGCCTGTTGGCGTGCCTTGACGAGAGTGGCCGCTATGCGCCGCGAGTTTTTCAGTTCGCCATACAGGTAAAACACGTTGGCTAGCGCCTCTTCCTCGTAGTCGTTGACGATGTCTGCCGCCGTGCGGCCGCCGCGCTGGTTCATACGCATATCAAGGGGTGCATCGAACCGGAACGAGAAGCCACGCGTCTCGTCGTCCAGATGGTGCGAAGAGACACCGAGGTCGGCCAGCAGACCGTCTATCTGTTCTACCCCGTAGTACCGCATCCAGTTTTTGAGGTAACGGAAATTGGAGCGGACAAAGGTAAACCGCCCGTCGGCCATCGCGTTGCGCTCCGCATCCTCGTCCTGGTCGAAACTGTAGAGGTGGGAGCTGGCATCCATGCGCCCGAGAATCTCGCGCGAGTGACCGCCGCCGCCAAAGGTGACATCAACGTAGATGCCGCCGGGGTGGATATGGAGCCCGTCTACACTCTCTTGGAGCAATACGGGCACGTGATAGGTAGGTGCAGTCGTTGCCATAGGTGTCTTTTATAGGATTTGTTGTTGCGCCGATGATGTCGCTTGTGGCCCCTCCATAATCGATTCGATGGCCTGTCCGAACGCAGTGGCGTCCATAAAGGGTTGCACGGTGCGCTCGGCGCTCCATATCTCGATGGTGTCGTCCATGCCGATAAACTTGACCTCCTGCTTGATGTCGGCCATCTTCAGGTACCGCTTCGGAATGAGGAAGCGCCCGTTGCCATCAAGCCCGACAATCTCCACGTCGGAGACAAACTGCCGGAAAATCTGCTGATGCTGGGCGTTCCAGCGGTTGAGCCGGCTGCGCAGCAAGTCCAGTTGCTCGTTCCAGACAGACTCGGGGTAGAGCACCAGGCAGGGCTGGAAGATATCTTTGCGCATGATAAGCCGCTCCTCGCCAGCTGCGGAAAGCAGCTTGCGGAAGACAGACGGGAAGAAGACTCTTCCCTTGGCGTCGGCCTTGGCTTCTATGTTGCCTACAAAGCGCATGAGCATCCTCTGTATATAATAATGTGAAATTTCGATGTCAAAGATACACAAATTTCCCCACACTCCACCACTTTTCTCCACATTTTTTGTAAAAACCACTAAATTCTTGATGTCGCCCCTTTTAAAGTTTGTGCAGTCTTGTGGTAATGAGGTGCTGATTGGTGGCAATCTATCATCTGCCAAAGCGTGCGTGCGGCCATCCTTGGTGCGACCCTAAAAACGCCTCATGGACATGCTGCCCATCGCCCTTTGCCATGGGAAGCTTCTGCCCGTGGCCGCTACTTGTGAAAAGAAGAAAATGTAAAATAATAATCACGCTCGATTTTCCTTGTTTTCTGCATGCAAAACAGGGCGTAAAAATAGCCCTTTTTCGTCTCTCTC
>SFKY01000055.1 GCA_004554665.1 Bacteroidales bacterium | reverse complement strand
ATACCCCACCACGGCCCAGACCGTGCACCAGCGGACGGCCAGGGTGAACGCCCTTTCGTCCGTCAGCGGCGCGCGGTGGCGCAGATACCAGAGCCAGAGCAGGGCAGCGCCGCCCGCCCCGGCGCAACCGACCATCTCTGCGTCGGCCAGTTCCCCATGCCCGACTGCTATACCGCCTATCACACCTACGGCTGCGAGTGGACGGAGGACGAATACCGCTTCTATATCGACGGCCGCTTCGTCGGTGCGACGAGCTGGGGCGACGGCGTCTCTCAGGTGGACGAGGAGGTCATCGTTTCCCTTGAACTGCCTTCGGAATTTGAATATTCCAAAGATATCACCAGCGAATTTATCGTCGATTATGTCCGCGTCTATCAAAAGCGCGCATAGCAGGCGCGAGTTTCCGCAAACGCCTCTTTGCCGCGCCTAAGGAGCCGTTTCACTATGATGATGAAAACAAAAAAGCAGAAGGAACTGATCGAAGCGTTCCGCGTGGAGCCGCCGGAGATGGCCCGGGCGGGGCTGGACAAGTACGGCGTCACGGCGCAGGAGCTGTGGGAAGCGGTCTCGGCTGGAATTTAGGCAGGCACGGCGGCTGGGGCCGCCGGGCGCTGGAAAATCAAGGAACGGCGGGCAGTCCTTCCACTGGGAGGGCTGTCCGCCGTTTTGCCGTTCCCGGCGGCGGCTCGCGGGTCCTTTTCCCGGGCGGGATGGAGGAAGGGGAACGGGGGGTGAAAACGGAAGATATTGTTGACAATATATGAAGAAAATATGTATAATAAGTAAATATCATAAGAATACAACAATAAAGGAAATCTATAAAGACATCCCATGAGCATCTACCGTTGCCTTGTCCCGTGACTGAATTTTGAAACTGCCAGATTTCAAGCGGTCAAGAAACAAAGCGTCTGATAAACGCCTTCCCATAAATAGTCGCTCCCATTTGCCCAAACCGCTTTGGTAGTGGACAATGTCCATCATTACCAATCCTTGGCGTGGGCGTTCCCCTAAAACGCAATGACTTTAACAGTTTGTAGCGTCCAAGGGAACTGGTAAACTGTTGCAAAGGTAGTGTTTTCTTGAGTTCTTCCAAATTTCTTATGTGTTTTCTGTAGTTCTCGTAAATAATCTTCTAATATTGAGGGAGCAATTGGAAACGAGGGGGGTAAAAATGGTTGATGCATCAGTCTATTGCGTTTATTATACGTAAATGCCACCTTTAGACGGCTAAAGATGGCATTGAGCTCCTGTAAACGCCATCTTTAGATTTTATAAGCGACACCTTTTGTGCTGCAGGGCGCTCCCTCTGTCGCCGTGCGCATAAAAAAGGGAGCCGTATCGTTGTGCAGAATCGTAGCGATACGGCCCCTTGCTTTGCTGGGGGTGTGGTGCAGCCCCTATGAGGGGCTGACACGGATTACCGCTGCACGGGTATCTTGCTGACGCGGCGCTCATGCCGCCCTCCCTCGAAGGTGGCGGTGAAGAACCGGTCCAGGATGGCCTCGGCGGTCTTGTTGTCGATGAAGCGGCCGGGCAGCACGATGACGTTGGCATCGTTGTGCTGGCGGATGAGGCAGGCGATGTCCTGGTTCCATACCAGTCCAGCCCTCACGCCCTGGTGCTTGTTGAGGGTGATGGCCATGCCCTCGCCGCTGCCGCAGATGGCGATGCCGGGATAGACCTCGCCGCTCTCGATGCCCTCTGCCAGGGCGTGGGCGAAGTCGGGATAGTCTACACTCTGGTCGCTGAAGGTGCCGTAGTCCTTGCAGGGGTAGCCGCGCTGCTCGAGATAGGTGAGTACAAATTGTTTGAGAGGATAGCCCGCGTGGTCGCAGGCCAGTCCGACTGTCTTTACTTCCATAGCTTTCAGATGTTTAAGAGTTGTTTTACTTGTTGATATACGTTGTCGGCGGTGAAGCCCAATTGCTCGTCGAGCACCTTGTAGGGTGCGGAGTATCCGAAGCTGCTGAGGCCATACACGCTGCCATTGGCTCCCACCAGCCCCTCGAGGGTGACGGGGAGTCCGGCTGTGAGGCCGAAGATCTTGGCTCCGGCGGGCAGCACGCTCTCCTGGTACTCGCGGCTCTGGCGGCGGAAGAGCCCCTCGGAGGGCACGCTCACGATGCGTGTCTTGATGCCCTCGGCGCGGAGCAGCGCGGCTCCGGCAAGGAGGGTGGACACCTCGGAGCCGCTGGCCAGCAGGATGACGTCGTAGTCGGCATCGGAGCCGGCCACCACGTAGGCGCCGCGGCGTGCCTGCTGGTAGTCGTTGCCCTGGGGCAGGTTCTTGATGCCCTGGCGCGAGAAGATGAGGGCGGTGGGGGTGTCCATATTCTCCATGGCCATGGCCCAGCACACGGTGGCCTCCTCGGCGTCTGCCGGTCTGAACACGCGTACGGCGTCGCGGCCGTGGTGGTTTTTGAGCTTCTCCATGAGGCGTATCTGGGCCTCTTGCTCCACGGGCTCGTGGGTGGGGCCGTCTTCGCCTACGCGGAAGGCGTCGTGTGTCCAGATAAACTTGATGGGCACCTCCATGAGGGCGGCCAGGCGCACGGCGGGTTTCATGTAGTCGGAGAAGACGAAGAAGGTGGCGCAGGCGGGGATGACGCCGCCGTGCAGGTACATGCCGATGCACATGCAGGCCATGGTGAGCTCGCTCACGCCGGCCTCGAAGAAGGCGCCTGAGAAGTCGCCGCGCACCATGTCGTGGGTCTTCTTGAGGAATCCGTCGGTCTTGTCGGAGTTGGAGAGGTCGGCCGAGGAGCATACCATGTTGGGCACCTGCTCTGCCAGCACGCCGAGACAGGCGGCCGAGGCGGCGCGGGTGGCGATGTCGGGCTTCTGCACGCAGGCGCTCCAGTCTACGCGGGGGGCGTTGCCGGAGAACCACTCGTGCATCTGTGCGGCCTTGTCGGGGTGGGCGGCGGCCCACTCGGCCTCAGCCTGCCTGCGTGCGGCCACGATGGTCTGGAGCTCGTGTCGGCGGGCGTCGTAGAGCGCCTTCACCTCGTCGAAGATGACAAAGGGGTCGTCGGGGTTGCCGCCCAGATGGCGCACGGTGTTGCGGTAGGCCTCGCCTCCGAGCGGCGCGCCGTGGGTCTTGATGGTGTTCTCGTAGCTGCTGCCGTCTTCGCGGAGCGCGCCCTTGCCCATGATGGTCTTGCCGATGATGAGGGTGGGGCGCTCCTGCTCGGCGTTGGCTGCCGTGAGGGCTTGGCGGATGGCGTCGGCGTCGTTGCCGTCGATGCAGATGACGTTCCATCCCCAGGCGCGGTACTTGGCGGCGGTGTCTTCCTGCATCACCACATGGCACTCGGTGGAGAGCTGGATGTCGTTGGAGTCGTAGAACATGATGAGGTTGCTCAGCCCCAGCACGCCTGCCAGGCGGCCGGTGCCCTGCGAGATCTCTTCCTCGATGCCGCCGTCGGAGATGTAGGCGTAGATCTTGTGCTGCATCATGGTGTGCCCCAGTCGGGCCTCGAGGAACTTCTCGGCCACGGCAGCGCCGGCGGCGAAGGTGTGTCCCTGCCCCAGGGGGCCGGATGTATTTTCGATGCCTCGCTGCACGTCGCGCTCAGGGTGTCCGGGGGTGGGGGAGCCCCACTGGCGGAACTGCTTGAGCTCGTCGATGGTGAACTTGCCCTGCAGGGCCAGTGCGGCGTAGAGCATGGGCGACATGTGGCCGGGGTCGAGATAGAAGCGGTCTCTGCCTGTCCAGCTGGGGTCTTCGGGGTCGTAGACCATGAATTCGGAGAAGAGCACGTTGATGAAGTCGGCACCGCCCATGGCGCCGCCGGGGTGGCCAGAGTTGGCCTTCTCTACCATAGAGGCAGCCAGTATGCGTATGTTGTCGGCTGCCCTGTCCATTAGTTTCTTATCGTTCATTTTGTATGATTATGTGTTTATATACCTTCGTGGATAGTGTCTTATTTTACCGTGAAGCGGTAGGCGGTGTGGCTGGTGTATTTCTCGCCGGGTCTCAGATAGGGCGAGGCAAACTGCTGCTTGTTGGGCGAGTCGGGATACTTCTGGCTTTCCAGGCATACGGAGGCCTGCTTGGGGTAGGCGATGCCGTGCTTGCCCCTGATCTTGCCGTCGAGGAAATTGCCCGTGTAGACCTGTACGCCCGGCTCGGTGGTGAACATCTCGAGGTAGATGCCGGTGTTGGGGGCGTAGAGGCTGGCTGCCACGCGGGTGTCGTCGCCCTTGCCGTCGCGGTAGGTGTTCAGGCACCAGTTGTGGTCGTAGCCGCGGGCGTTCTTGATCTGGTCAAAGGATGAGTCGGCTATGGTCTCGTAGAGGGCGTGGCGTTTGGTGAAGTCGAGCGGTGTGCCGTAGACGGGGCGTATCTCGCCGGTGGTCATGAAGGTGGAGTCGGCGGGGGTGAAGTTGTCGGCATTGATGTAGAGGATCATGTTGGTGCCTGCCTGGCTCATGTCGCCGGTGAGGTTGAAGTAAGAGTGGTTGGTCATGTTGATGACGGTCTCCTTGTCGGTGGTGGCCTCGTAGCGTATGTCGAGGGTGTTGTTGGCCTTCACTGTATAGGTGACCAGTGCGGTGACGGTGCCGGGAAAGTTGTTGTCGCCGTCGGGCGATACCATGGTGAGCTGCAGGGTGGTGTCGTTGGGCTGTACGGCATCATACACCTGGTATTGCCATCCCGAGGGGCCTCCGTGCAGGCAGTGGCCGAAGTTGTTGCGCGGCAGCTGTATCTTCTGGCCTCCCACGGTGATGATGCCCTTGTCGATGCGGTTGGCGTAGCGGCCGATGGCGGCTCCGAAGTCGCTGGCATTGTGGACGGTGTCGGCATACTGGGCGATGTTGTCGAATCCGAGCACCACGTCGATGGGATTGCCGTTCTTGTCGGGGACGCAGAGCGATACTACACGTCCGCCGAAGTTGGTGATGCACACCTCCATGCCGTTGTCGTTGGCGAGGGTGTAGAGTTTTACGGGCTTTTCGTTGATGATGGTATCAAATTTGGCCGGGTCCAGTCCGGAAATGGTGAGGTTTCCGTTGCCCGAGCAGGCGGTTGCCAGCGCAGTCATGAGTGCTGTGCCGAGCATAAGGTTTCTAAATTTCTTCATTGGCATGATAAATACTTGTTTGTTTTGGTTTATAATTTGGTGTAAATATACTTATTTTTTTCTTAATGGACTCGTTTTTAACAATGATTTTCATGTGTGGCAAGAAAAATGCCGCCTTTTCGTCTGAAAAAGCGGCATCTCTGTTACTTCCTGTCGGTTACAGAGCGGTATTCCCTGTACCGTGACATGTTACTCGGAGTTAGCACACCTTGTGGGCACCCTCGCTGATGATGACATCGTAGACGGCGGGCAGATGGCCATACTTCTCGCAGAACTTGGCTTTGGCGTCGGCGATGAACGAGTCGTAGATCTCGTCTTTCACCAGATTGATGGTGCAGCCACCGAAACCGCCACCCATGATGCGGCTTCCGGTTACACCGTTCGCCTTGGCCAGTTCGTTCAGGTAGTCCATTTCTTCGCAAGATACCTCATACTCTTTACTTAGGCCATTGTGGGTCTCGTACATCTTCTGGCCTACGGTCTCATAGTCACCATTCTGCAGTGCCTCGCAGACAGCCAGCACACGTTGTTCCTCTCCCAAGACGAAATGGGCACGTGTGTAGTCTTCCTCGCCTACCTCGGCGCGTACGGCCTCCAACTGCTCCCATGTGCAGTCGCGGAGTGTCTCAAACTTGCTCTCGGGATACTTGGCGGCAATGTGCTTGACCACGTTCTCGCAGCTGTTGCGGCGGTCGTTGTAGGGAGATCCTTTCAGTTCGTGTTTTACCTTGGAGTCGAGCAGTACCAGCTTGTAGCCCTGAGGATCAAATGGGAAGTACTCGAACTCGCGTGAGCGGCAGTCGAGACGCATCAGCTTGCCCTCTTGGCCAAATACGCTGGCAAACTGGTCCATGATACCACAGTTTACACCGATATACTTGTGCTCAGTGGCTTGTCCAGCGAGTGCCAGGTCCCACTTCGAGACTTTGTTGTCGCCAAACAAGTCGTTCAGAGCAAAGGCAAAGCAACTTTCGAGAGCTGCCGATGAAGACATACCGGCACCCAGAGGCACGTCACCATAGAATGCAGTGTTGAATCCCTTTACGTCAACGCCCAGCGCGCGCATCTCCTGCACGATACCGTAGATGTAGCGCGCCCATGTGGTGCGGGGACCCTGGGGGTCGTCTACCTTGAACTCTACGCGGTCCTTGAGGTCGATGGAGTAGCACATCACGGTGTTGGTGCCGTTGGGGCGGAGTTCGGCCATGATGCCTTTGTCCACAGCGCCGGGGAATACGAAGCCACCGTTGTAGTCGGTATGCTCACCGATCAGATTGATACGTCCGGGAGACATGTATATGTTGCCTGTCTTGCCATCAAAATGCTTAATGAAGCGGCTTCTTACTTTTTCGATATCCATAGTTGTATTGTTTTTAAGGGTTTTTAGTTGTCGATAGTTTTACTTCTGGGCGGGCTTGCTACCGATGAGCGCGTAGAACAGGATGTAGGCTGCTGCCACGAGCGGCACGAAGAAGCTCAGCAGATAGTTGTTGGTGAGGTCGGCTACCCAGCCCTGGGCGGCCACGGAGATGGCGAAACCGCAGACGGCTGCCATGAAGATGCCCGATGCGATGGCGGTGTACTTGCCCAGACCTTCGGTGGCAAGGTTGAAGATGCCACCCCACATCACAGAGGCGCAGAGACCCACGAGGAGGAACAGGAAGATGCCTACAGGAATCTCACCCCATACCAGCGACAGGGCAACCCAGTCTACACCGGGAACGCTCACGGTGATGTCGTTGGGGAGGAAGATACCGATGCCGAGCAACACGACTGCGGCTGCACTCACGGAAGAAATCATGAGCTTGGTGGAAATCTTGCCGCCAATCACGCCGCCGAGGAAACGGCCGACAAGCATCATCAGGAAGTAGACGGCTCCCAAGGTACCGCAATAACCGGCATCAAGACCCAGACCGGGAGTCACTGCATCGGGGGCAGCGGTCAGATACTGCAGGATATAGGTGGGAGGACCTACCTCGACGGCTCCGTAGAGGGCAATGGCCAGCACGCCCAGCAGGAAGTGGCGATAGCGGCAGGCGCCGGCCACGAGCTCCATCTGGCTCTCAGAGTCTGAGGTCTGCTCCGGCTCCTCTATCTTGGTGAAGAAGATGACGATGAAGGCAATGACAAAGATGGCGAGGGCTATCATCAGGGCTGGGGTGGCATCTGCGATGTGGGCCTTGGCGGCATCACCAATGAGGGCTCCCATGATGATATAGACAGCGACAGCGGCTGCAGAGTTGAACACACCACCGGTCTGGATGAGCTGGTTGCCTCTGTTGCCACCGCCTCCGAGGAGGTTGAGCATGGGGTTTACCACGGTGTTAAGCATACACATGCAGGCTCCGGAGATGAGTGCTCCCACGAGATAGACTGCGAATCCCATAGCGCCAGAGGCCCACTGTACGAGGATACCTATGATGCCGACTACAAGTGCCATGAGGGCTGTCTTCTTGTAGCCATACTTCTTGATAAGCATACCCGAGGGGATACCCATCACCAGGTAGGCGCCGAAGTTACCATAGTTGCCGATCTGGGCGAGGAAGTTGCTCGCTCCGAACTGATTTTTCACAATGACTGCCATCGGTGAGCAGAGATTGGTCACGAATGCAATCATCGCAAAGAGGGCTATCATCACAATGATGGCACCCCATTGTTTAGTGTTGTTACTCATAATTATTGATAGATTTTTTAAATTATTGATCAATGCCAAACTTGTAGATGGTCTTCTGGGTATATTTCTCGTCCGGATTGAGCACCACCGACGGGAAATAAGGATGGTTGGGCGAGTCGGGGAAGTGCTGTGCCTCGAAGCAGATGGCGCTCCTTCTGGGGAAGGTGGCTCCATGCTGGCCTTTGTAGCCGTCGGCCCAGTTGTCGGTGTACACTTGGACACCCGGCTCTGTCGTATAGACTTCCATCGTGCGGCCGCTTACCGGTTCGGTAATCTTGGCCGCGAAACTCAATTCGCCTTCTTCTTTCTTGTTGAGTACATAGCAGTGGTCATATCCGGCCCCGTTCTTGATCTGCTCGTCGTCGGCATCTATGTCTTGGCCCACTGGCTTGGGAGTGCGGAAGTCGAAGGGCGTGCCTTTGACAAAACGTATCTCGCCGGTGGGGATGCTGGTGTCGTCGATGGGCAGATAGTAGTCGGCGTTTATTTCACAAATAAGATTGTCGATGGTGGGAGTGGGGTTGGCAATGCCTGCCAATGAGAAAAATCCGTGGCTTGTCAGATTGATGATTGTCTTCTTGTTGGTGGTGGCCATGTAGTCGATGACGAGCTCGTTGTCATCATTAAAGGTATAGACTACCGTGGTTTTCACCTCTCCTGAGAATCCCTCTTCTCCGTAGGGGCTTACATATTCGAGCACCAGTGACTGGCCGTTCATCTGTAGGGCATTCCATACCTTGGCATTGAAACCTTTTTTACCTCCGTGCAGACAGTTGGGGCCGTTGTTGATGGGCAGGCTGTAGGTCTTGCCATGCAGTTGGAATTTTCCTTTGCAGATGCGGTTCCCGTATCGTCCCACAAGGGTGGAGAGATAAGGTTCCGGACTGTCGATCACATCCTGGATGTTGTCGTGGCCCTGGATGACATTGGCATAGTTGCCGTCTCTGTCGGGCACCATGATAGCGACGATAGCGCCACCATAATTGGTTATGGCTACCTCATTGCCCTGCTGGTTTTTAAGGATATAGAGGTCTGTCTTCTTACCATTAATCGTGGTCTGAAAGTCTTCTTTTTTCAGGCCACAGATGTTTTCTGTTTCCTTTGTGTTCATCATAAAAGAGCTTTTAGTTACTTTACGTAATTGCAAAGTAACTGAAAAAAAATGAATGACACAAATAATACAGGCCTAAATGTGCAGGGAAATTGAGTTAAAAACTATTAAGACAGCAAGTCGGCAACCACATAACTGCTGCCTCCGATGAATATGAAATCGTCCTTTTCCGCATGGGTCAGTGCTGCCCGATAGGCGGTGGGCACATCCTGATAGCAGTGGCCGTCCAGATGGTGTCGCTTGCCTTTGGCTGCCACAATCTCTTTGGCTATGGCGCGCTTGGTGCTTGCCTGTGTCCAGTAGTACTGTGCATGCTTCGGCAGCAGTTCCATGACATGGTCGATGTCCTTGTCGTCCACCATGCCAAACACGATGTGCATCTGACGGCAAGGCTGTGCAGCCAGTTGGGGTGCCAGATATTGCCATCCGCCCACGTTGTGTCCCGTGTCGCAGATGACCAGCGGCTGTGTCTGCAGGCGTTGCCAGCGTCCCATCATGCCGGTATTGCGGCATACGTTGGCAAAACCTTTAGCGATGGCTTGTATGTCATTAATCCCCAATGCTTTCAAGGCATTGAGTATCGTGTTTGTATTCTTTTCCTGATACACGCCTCCCAAGTCTCCATGAATATGCCCGTAGTCACGGGTTTCGTACGATCGGCCTCCATCGGCGGCAAAGGTAGAAGACAACACTTGTGGGCTGTCTTCTGCGAAGATGACGGGTGCTCCCTCTTGTGCGGCCTTGGCTGCGAACACGCTACGGGTCTCTGGGGTGGTCTCACCGATGACCACCGGTATGCCCTGCTTGATGATTCCCGCTTTCTCGCCGGCAATCTGTGACAGTGTGTTGCCCAAAAACTGGGTGTGGTCAAGGCTGATGTTGGTAATCACCGATAGGATGGGGGTGATGATATTGGTGCAATCCAGTCTTCCGCCTAATCCCACCTCGATGACGGCGATATCTACCTGCTGCTTGCGGAAGTAGTTGAAGGCCAAGGCCGTGGTCAGCTCAAAAAACGAGGGGTGCAATGGCTCGAAAAAGCCGCGCTCCTGTTCCACAAAGTCAATGACCTCTGTTTCGGGAATCATCTCCCCATTCACCCGGATGCGTTCACGAAAGTCCACAAGATGCGGCGAGGTGTACAGCCCCACACGCTTGCCCATGGCCTGCAGCACCGAGGCAAGGGTATGCGAACACGACCCTTTGCCGTTGGTTCCCGCTACGTGGATAGTCTGAAAACTGCGGTGGGGATGGCCGAAGTGTGCATCGAGGGCCAGCGTAGTTGTCAGTCCCTCTTTATAAGCAGAAGCACCCACATGTTCAAAGACAGGGGTGCTATTGTATAGATAATCGACGGTGTCCTGATACGTCATTCTAGCTGAAGTAGTTTTTGAATTTTTCGAATATCGACTTCTTGGTGACGGTGTCTCCTTGGAAGTTTTCGCTCTCGCGGAGTTTCTCTATGGCTTTCCGCTCTTCCTTGGAGAGCGTCTTGGGCACATAGATGCTGATGTTCACCACCAAGTCTCCTCTTCCGGAGCCATAGCCTTGTACGGCGGGCAGTCCCTTGCCCCTCAGGCGCAAGGTCTTGCCGGGCTGTGTGCCGGGCTCAATCTTGATCTTGACCTTGGAGTCCTCTATCGTAGGAATCTCCACCTCACCTCCAAGTGCGGCAGTAGGGAAATCGAGCAGCAGGTTGTAGATGACATCTTGGCCGTCACGGATAAACGTGTCGTTGCTTATTTCCTCTATAAACACCTGTATGTCTCCCGGTATGCCATTGTGCTGGCCGGCGTTTCCCTTGCCGGGAACGTTGACAACCATTCCTTCGGCAACTCCGGCAGGAATCTTGATTTCGATTACTTCTTCGCCTTTCACCACGCCGGTGCCGCCACACTCATGGCACTTGTTCTTGATGACCGTGCCTTCTCCGTGGCATGTGGGACATTCGGACTGTGTCTGCATCATGCCCAGCATGGTGCGCACGGTTTTCACCACCACGCCGCGTCCGTTACACGTCGGACAAGTGGTGGCACTGCTGCCTGCTTCGGCACCGCTACCGTGGCAGTGCGAGCAGGTTACATCCTTCTTCAGTTTGAATTTCTTGGTTACTCCCGTGGAGACCTCTTGCAGGGTCAGGCGCACTTTCAGTCTGAGGTCAGAACCACGGTATTGTGTGGCCTGAGCCCCCCCGCCGAATCCGCCGAATCCTCCGAAACCTCCTCCGCTATGGCCTCCGAATATGTCGCCAAACATGGAGAAGATGTCATCCATAGAGAATCCGCCACCTCCGAATCCGCCGCCTCCGAATCCACCGCCGGGAGCATTGAAGCCGAATTGGTCGTACTGCTGTCTCTTCTGCGGGTCGTGCAATACATCGTAAGCCTCAGCCGCTTCCTTGAATTTCTCTTCCGCTTCTGCGTTGTCGGGATTGCGGTCGGGGTGATATTTGATGGCCAGTTTGCGGTATGCCTTCTTGATTTCGTCCTCGGTAGCGTCTTTCTTTACGCCGAGCACTTCATAATAGTCACGTTTTGCCATTGTCTTGTACCCTGTCTGTTATTGGCCTACAGCTACCTTAGCGTGGCGTATTACCTTGTCGTTGAGCATGTAGCCAGTCTGTACACAGTCTATTACCTTGCCTTTCTTGTCGTCGCCCATGCCCGGTACCATAGCCACAGCCTCATGGAAATCAACATTGAAATCGGCATCCTGTGCCTCAATCTGCTTTACGCCGAGACCTTCGAGTGTCTTATGCAGTTTTTTGCAGATGAGTTCCCAGCCTTCTTCGAGCTTCTCGATAGAGTCGGCTTTCGAAGCATTGTCCATCGCACGCTCCATGTCGTCAAGGATAGGCAAGATGGCCGTGATGGTTTTCTCGCTACCGTTGAGTATCAGTTCTGTTTTTTCTTTCAGCGTACGCTTCTTGTAGTTTTCAAACTCTGCAAGGGTACGCAGGTATTTGTCTTTGAGCTCCTCTATCTGAGCATTGGCCTTCTCCAGTTCGGTAGGTTCCTCTACCTTTTCGGTCTCGGTCTCGCCCGCAGTGTTGTCAGCAGTCTCTACATCTTGGGTAGACTGTGTCTCTTCTGCCTGCAGGGTCTCTTCGTTCATCTTTATTTCCTTTTCGTCGTTGCTCATAATCATAAATGGTTTTACAATCCGTCAGCAAAAAGCGTGCCAATTCCTCGCTTCCCGTTATTCGCCGTACATCTTGGCCTTTTGTTCCTTTATTTGGTCATCATGTATGTACTCGTCATAGTTCATGAGCTTGTCTATCGTGCCATTGGGTGTCAGTTCGATAATGCGGTCTGCCACCGTCTCGATAAACTCATGGTCATGCGAGCTGAAGAGGATATTGCCTTTAAAGGTGGTAAGGTTGTTGTTGAATGCTTGGATACTTTCCAGATCCAAGTGGTTGGTCGGTGTGTCGAGTATCAGACAGTTTGCATTCTTCAGTTGCATGCGGGCTATCATGCAGCGCATCTTCTCCCCTCCTGACAGCACATTTACCTTTTTGAGCACCTCTTCGCCAGAGAAAAGCATCCTGCCCAGATAGGCTTTCATCTGCACCTCGTTGCCCGGGCCGTATTGTGACAACCAGTCCACCAGGTTCAGGTCGCTTTGGAAAAACTCGGTGTTGTCGAGGGGCAGATAGGCAGTGGTAATGGTCACGCCCCACTTGTAGGTGCCGGCGGATGCCTCGCGGTTGCCGTTGATAATCTCAAACAGCGCCGTCATGGCCTTGGGATTGTGGGAGAGGAAAACCACCTTCTGGCCTTTCTCGATGTTGAAACTCACATTGTCGAAGAGCACATTGCCTTCGTTGTCTGTAGCCTTCAGTCCTTCCACTTCCAGGATTTGGTTACCCGGTTCGCGTTCCATCTGGAAGATAATACCCGGATATTTGCGGCTTGAGGGGCGTATTTCCTCCACGTTAAGCTTCTCCAGCATCTTTTTACGCGATGTGGTCTGCTTGCTCTTTGCCACATTGGCAGAGAATCGGCGGATAAACTCCTCCAACTGTTTTTTCTTTTCCTCTGCCTTCATGCGCTGGTTTTGGGCCTGACGCAGGGCAAGCTGTGAACTCATATACCAGAAACTGTAGTTACCCGAGAACACAGTTACCTTGCCAAAGTCGATATCAATGGTCTGGGTAGAAACCGCATCGAGGAAGTGACGGTCGTGAGAAACCACCAATACCGTCTGGCGCTCGTCTATCTCGCTCAGATAGTCTTCCAACCACTCCACGGTGTCCAGGTCTAAGTCGTTGGTAGGCTCGTCGAGCAACAGGTTTTCAGGATGTCCGAAGAGCGCTTTGGCCAGCATCACACGCACTTTCTCATTGTTGGCCAGCTCACCCATCTGCTTTTGGTGCAGTTCTTCCTTGATACCGAGGTTCTGCAGCAGCTGGGCAGCCTCCGATTCGGCCTCCCATCCGTTCATCTCGGCAAATTTCAGTTCTAGATCGGCAGCACGGTTGCCGTCCTCCTCCGTCATCTCGGGCTTGGCATATAGGCGCTCGCGCTCTTTCATGTTCTCCCAGAGAGGCTGGTGGCCCATCAGCACGGTGTCCATCACCTTGAAGTCATCATATTTGAAGTGGTCTTGCTCCAATACACTGAGGCGTTCGCCCGGACCAAGGTCCACGGTACCCTTGTTGGGTTCCAGATCGCCGCTGATGGCGCGGAGTAGGGTAGACTTACCGGCTCCGTTGGCTCCAATGACTCCGTAGATGTTGCCCGGGGTAAACTTGATGTTCACATCCTTGTACAGGACACGCTTGCCAAACTGTATGGCGAGATTGGTGAGAGTTATCATTTCTTATACCTTAAATATTATATGAGTTTCGTTTCAGCCTGCAAAGTTACTATTTTTTTGTGTGATAGCATCCTGTTTTCTGATGAATTTATCCTAAATCGGTTGTTGGGAAATGGTTTCATTCGTTTCCTATGAATGTTTTGAGGAGTTAGGCCCTCACCCTTCCCCTCTCCCGGTGGGCGAGGGGAATCCTGCCCTATATTTCTCTAACAAGATTATACAAGAGGTGATGTGCAAGATTAAGCAATATTCTCCACTTAACAGTATCATTCGGCATAGAAACAGTTTTCTGTGAACTCGCAATAACTCCTAAACGTTCTATGACCGTTACCGATAAAACATCAATCCCTACTACCTTCATCATACTAAGGTAATAGGGATTGATGTTTATTAGGTCTGAGGCTCACGCTTACAGATTCTTGGGCTTATAGATGGCCTTCCACCATGTGTCGTCACCCTTGAGCCACTTGGCAAACCAGGCGAAGATGGTGTTCTGCCATTTGATACGCTTGTTGAAATCGAGGATGTGGTGGTTCTCGCCTTCCACTTCTACCAGTGCACACTCGCGTCCCAACAGTTTCAGGGCGGTGTACATCTGTATGCTCTCGCCCACAGGCACATTGGTGTCGGCGGTACCATGCAGGAAGAGGATGGGAGTGTGTATCTTGTCGGCGTTGTAGAGTGGACTCTGCTCCACATACAGTTTCTTGTCCTTCCACGGATAGCTGTTAGCCATCGACACCTCACTGTAAGAGTAGCCCCAGTAGCCCTCACCCCAATAGCTGGTGTGATCGCTGATACCGGCATGCGACACGGCTGCGGCAAACATGTCGGTCTGTGTCTGGAGATATTGGGTCATAAATCCGCCGTACGAGGCACCGATACAGCCTATCTTCTTGGCATCCACATAGGGATGGGTCTCAGCAAACTTGCGCGTACCCTCTATGATGTCATTGGCAACACCCTGTCCGGCGGTGTTGACGTGGCGCGAGGCAAATTCCTGGCCGAATCCGGCTGCGCCACTCGGGTTGATGACATACACCACATAGCCCTGTGCCGCGTAGACATGCGGCGGATAGTGGGTCTCCAGGCCTCTGCTGGTGGGCGAACAACCACCGTAGTAGTACACTATCATGGGGTATTTGGCATTGGCATCGAAGTGGGGAGGCAGGTAATAGCGTCCGCAGATAGTGTCGCCACGCGAACTGGTAAAGTCCCATGCCTCGCATACGCCCAGAGCCACGTCTTTCAGCTTCTCCGCACTGTAGTCGGCCACCAGCGTCGACTTCTTATTGGCGGTGGAGAGGGTGTAGACACGATCCGAGTTGGAGGCACCCTTGCCAAGCCATGCCATGACAGGCGCATGATCTGCCAGCGAGATGGAGGAAACCAAGTCTTCTGGCGTGGCTATCTGCTCTATCTTCCCGTTCTTGGCATCTATGCGATACAGATGCACATAGTCCTTGTCGGCTGCCGTGAAATAGATGCGTCCGTCGTAGCGGTTCCATACCACACTCTCCACGCTCGGATTGAAATTGCGGGTCAGCGCGGTAGCCTTGCCCGTGGCAATGTCGATGGTGAAGAGCTGATAGTCGTATGCGTTGGGGATGCGACCCTCTGGCACATTCTTGCCGATACCGCCCAGACATTCTGGCGAGCCCGTCACGACCACTTGCTGCCCGTCGGGCGAGAAGGATGCCCCGTTCATGAAACCGTCGTCCGTGATGAGGGTGTCGGTCTTCATGGTCGTGAGATCCAGCCTGTAGAGCGAACCCAATGAGGTGGGGCGTTCCGTGAGCCTGTGACGCTGGGTGGTGAACAGCAGGTAGCGTCCCTCGGCAGAGATATCTTGCAGTCTGACATTGTGGTAGCCAAAGGTCAGCGGACTGCATACACCGGTTGTGAAATCGTAGAGGTGCAGTGCAGAGCGGTTGCGCCAGCCGGGCTGACGGTCTTCGGGGCTGACAATTTCATGTACATCGCGGTCGTCTGCAGGGCCGTTGTTGGTCTGGGTGATGACCATAAACTTGCCATTGGGCGCGATGGTGAAATTGCCTTTGGCCAAACCCTTGGCGATGGTTTTCGATTCTTGGCTCACCACATCGGTCACTACCAGTTCCCGGCCCTCGTTGCCCTCGCGTACCGTGTAGTAGGCATTGCTGTTGGGCATCCATTTTATGTTTTCCCCGGTCTCCAGCACCTTGCGGCCTGTCTTTTGGTCCGTAATCAGGTAGCGCCATGTGGTACGTCCGTTCTGATGCGTGTCATAGGTCGTAGTGATGAGATAGCGCCCGTCGTGCGACAGGTCCACACCATACACCCGCTTGCCCGTCATTACGTCTTTGAGCGAGTAGAGACGGGGCTGCCCCGCATCGCTTACGCGCATGGTGGCATCATCGCTGCTCACGGTTACTTTCAGCGAATCCTGTTTTCCTTTCTGCGAGAGGTACTTGATGACCACGTTGTGGGTCTTAGGTTCCAGTACGGTCGGCGACCCAGATGTGGCCGCTTTGCCGTCGATGTAGATGCGTACGTTCTTCATCTTTCCTGCACTCACCTTTGCCTTGGTGTAGTTGCTGTTGTCGATGGTGAAGTGGAGCAGATGCAGTGCGGCACCCTCATCGCATCCCGGTGCCAACACCCCCGAATAGGGCGCACCGTCTGCAGCCCTGCTGAGGTCGGTGGGCGTGTCGAGCATGCTGTTTTCCGAATACTTGTTGCCCGTGAATCCTACCGAGTCTACCATCACCGGCCTGTGTATCAGCATAGGGCCGGTGTACCTGAAATTTGTCACCTTAATGTCGGTGGCGAAGGCGGCGGCCGTCATGGCAGCCATCGCCATAAATGCAATTTTTCGTTTCATAGTCTTTTCTTGTTGGTGGTATTGCCCAGCAGTCTGTTTTGCATACGGGCAGAACACGTTGCAAAGGTAAGATTTTTTTTACATAACCGCCGACCGTTTTCACAATAATTTTCAGCAGTCACGTCCAAAAACATCTCAGTCTCGCTACTTTCCCCTTCCCGTCGCCTGTGCGAACACGAGACATATCACCCAAATTATTACTGCTATTCCGAAAAAAACCGCCTATGGCAATGAATAGTGCTCCTATGGCAATGAATGGTGCTATTAAGATTATACCAATTATCATTGCAGAAGTCTCGCTATCTGACAACTCGTAGATATGACGAATGTAACCATATTTCTTCAGTTGTTTATGAAGTTGGCTATACTCTTTAAGCAGCTTTTTTCTTCCATTTGACCCTTCTGGATATGAGATATTGTCTTTGGGCTTTATCAAACAATCCCAATGTTTCATCTTAAGCCTTTCTACATTTATCATTTTGCCCAATATTGAATTGCCGAATTTCTCTTGTAATGCATTGGTGATATGAATATCTGTAGTAGGGTCAATGTAATAAGAATTCACATACAATCTTAGAGCCTTGTCTATTGACTCTTCTTTGTTGGGCAATTCTTCAATAAGCCGCACGATATTGCCATTGAAGCACTTGTCGATATATATATCCATCTTTTTTGGAGTCGAAGGATAAATGGACTTATTATTCCTTAATTCCGCAACACTATTATAAATTTATCTTTTTAAGTACCTGAGTAGACATCATGCGCTCAGCAAGCATGACCTAAATCCTGTTTAGAGGCTAAAAAAGCATATTTTTTATTAAAAAAAAGATGATTTTACCAATTTATTCATCTATTCACTGTATTTTTGCAGTTGTAGAATGTAATTTGTGCTTCACATTCTGTTTTTCATTATCTGTGCAGATAGGTCGCACTTTCAAAGTCTAAATTTGCAGTCAAGTTCGTTCTCCATAATAAATAAATTACAATATGACAGAAGAAGAAAAAGGTAAGCTCGTAGAAGCTGTTAATTGTAAGTTCCCTCACAATAACATCATGGAACTCTACTACAATATCGGTAGAGCCTTACCTTTCACTGCCCAAAGATTTCCTGATGGAAGGGTGTCTGATTGGTACAGGTCTCAGTATGTCCAGGTGGTGAAGGTTAAGCCACATGGTAAATATGGGAAGTATGGAAAGGCTTTTGGATTCTATTATCGTAACGGAGAACGTGCAGACAGTTCTGATATTGAAGGTCTTTGTTGGTGTAAGAAGGAAGATCTGGAACCACAAGAGATACCAAATTCGGGATGTGGTTCTTGGAGGCTTCTGGATATACAGGGTGAACCAAGCACT
>SFKY01000054.1 GCA_004554665.1 Bacteroidales bacterium | reverse complement strand
AAAGAAGTTGTCTATGGCATGACGAGAGGTGAATACCACAGCCGTATAGTCCAATATGTTGATTTTCTGCTGGCGGAATTCTTTTGCAGTTAATCCTTCCACCTTAAAAAATGGACGAAACACGCACGATACACCATAGTCTTTCTCAATATCATAATAAGGAGATTTGTCACTGGATGGCTTCGGCTGTGAAATCAGAATCTTCTTCATCATCTTTTGTCTTAAAAATTTATTTTCAAATACCCGTTAATTGACGTCAAAACACCCCACAAAGTAAGCAATGGCACTATTTCGAGCGCACAAAGGTACAAAATTAATTGCAAACAAGGGGCTTTATCTTTGAAAAAAATGATATAGACCTTGTAAAGCGATAACATTTCAGCCAAAATGACCACCAAGAGTGCAAAAAACAGGATGCTCTGGAGGGGCAATTCGAAAAAGATCTGGAGCATGACCATCGGGAACAGCACCACGCCCATCATCGCCGAAACGAAGAGGAAAGCCTTCTGCCATTGTTCGTTTTTTTTCTTATCAAAAAACACCCAGTCCACCAGCCAGTACAGGGCCATTTTGAGGAAGAAATAGAGTACCGTCACGCCAAAAAATATGCCCAGCACTTGGTAAAAGTCCACCACAAATGTGCCTCCCACACGCTCACGGGCATAAAAAAAGAAGCACAGGGCCAGCATCAGGCATGTCTGCAGCAGCATCGACACTTGGAAGCGTATCTCTGCCGAGGTCTCGGTGATGGCCGTGACATTGCTCCGCGATACGCGGAAGAAGTTCTTGGCCTGACGAAGGATAAAACTGCGCGATTGCGAGAATCCCACCACAATCAGGATGAAGCATCCTAAGAGCAGACTCACGAAAAAGTTGTCGTTGGCAATGGTGTAGGGGATAGGGTCGCCTGCCACCCCGAGCCTGCCTCCGGTAAGTTCTGGATGGAAGAGCGAATCCTTGGAAAAGAACGATTCCTTGTAATATTGCGGGAGCCGTGCGTCGCGGAAACTCTTGGCTGGTGCATGGCCGGGCAGGTGCAGCGTGTCGGGGCGCTCACTCCAGTGTATCTCCGATGCCTTGATGTGGCGCTGGATGGCAGAGTCCATCTGTGCGGGTGTAGCATCCTTAGGCAACCAGCTGACCACTTGTTTCGGGGTCAGCTGGTTGGTATGCTTCACAGCCTGCAGGCTGTCTGCCTGGGCTGCATGCTGTACGATGGTGTCAGACTGTTGTATCATCCAAGACCGAATTGCCGCTTGATTTCATCCACACAGTCGAGCTTCTCCCATGTAAACAGCTCCACGTCCATCACCTTGGTCTCATGGTAATGGCTGGTAAATGTCTTCTGCACCACCTCGCACTTGCGTCCCATGTGGCCGTAGGCTGCTGTCTCCAGAAACATGGGCTGCCGCAGCTTGAGCCGACGCTCGATGGCTTTCGGGCGCAGGTCAAACATCGCCTTGATACGGTCGGCTATCTCGCCGTCGGTCATGGCCACGTGGCTACGGCCGTAGGTGTTTACATAGACGCTTACGGGCTCTGCCACACCGATGGCGTAGGCCAGCTGCACCAGCATCTCGTCGGCCACGCCTGCAGCCACCATGTTCTTGGCGATATGGCGTGCAGCGTAAGCTGCCGAACGGTCTACCTTGCTCGAGTCCTTGCCCGAGAAGGCACCGCCGCCGTGGGCACCCTTGCCGCCGTAGGTGTCTACGATGATCTTGCGTCCCGTCAGTCCGGTATCTCCGTGAGGGCCACCGATGACAAACTTGCCCGTGGGGTTGACATAATACTTGATGTCGTCGCCAAAGAGGGCCAGCACCTTTTCCGAATGTATGCGCGCCTTCACCCTTGGCATGAGGATATGGAGCACATCCTCCTTGATGCGCGCCAGCATGCGGTCGTCGTCGGTGTCAAACTCGTCGTGCTGTGTGCTCACCACGATGGTGTCGATGCGCTGCGGTACATTGTCGTCGCTGTACTCCACCGTCACCTGGCTCTTCGAGTCGGGCCGCAGGTAGGTCATCTCCTTGCCCTCCCGGCGGATGTCGGCCAGCGTGTCCATGATGAGGTGTGCCAAGTCGAGCGACACGGGCATATAGCTCTCGGTCTCTGTGCAGGCATACCCGAACATCATGCCTTGGTCGCCTGCGCCCTGATTGTCTTCGTCGCCATTGTCCACCCCCCGGTTGATGTCGGCACTCTGCTCATGGATGGCACTCAAGATGCCGCACGAGTCGCCGTCAAACTGATACTCGGCCTTGGTGTAGCCAATGCGCTTGATGGTCTTGCGCGCAATGGTCTGCAGGTCTATGTAGGCCTCGGAGCGCACCTCGCCCATGATGACCACCTGACCGGTGGTTACAAACGTCTCTATCGCACAACGCGCCGTGCTGTCGTAGGCCAGAAACTGGTCGAGCAGCGCGTCAGAAATCTGGTCAGCCACTTTGTCGGGATGACCTTCGGAAACCGATTCGGATGAAAATAGATATGCCATTATTATAGTTTTTAAAGGTCAGGAGACGAGGAGCTGGCTCCCCGTCCCCTTTCCTATTAACGCTTTCTGAAACTTATCGTTAGATTATATATTCGTAGGAATCATCATTCGGGCATCATGCATACCTCTATGCGGTTCCCCTCTTTCAGGAACTCTTTCATGAAGTTGCAGATATCCTGCGGTTGCAGCGCCGAGATGATCTCGCTGATGCGGCTGTGCCAGTCTACACCATATTTCACATGCAGTTTTACGATGCTTGCCCAGTAGCCGTTGCTCTTGAGCGACACCTCGTGCTGCTTCAGCATCTGCTCCTTCACCTTGGCCAGCATCGACTCGTCGCATTGCTCAGCCAGCGCGTCTGCCTCCTCGCGCAGGATGCGCTGAGCCAGGTCTGCCTTCTCGGGCTGCATGGGGCACTGTGCCACCATCGATACCTGTGTATAGCCGTCCTCATAGTGCGACAGCTCGCCTTGTGCGCCCACCGAGTAGGCGGCTCCGGCATCCTCACGTATCTTCTTGAGGTAGACCATCGAGAGTATCTGTCCTGCCACGTCGGCCTTGATGCTGTTTTCCTGTGTCCAAGCCATCTTGTCGTTGTGCCACAGTATCAGATCGATGGCCTTGGGGGTCTCCATCTTGCGTTTAAACTGGTTGGTCACTTTGCCCTTCACCGGCAGGGCGATGCGGTGTCCTGCCTTCACCTTTTTCTTGGCGGGCAGCGCGGCCAGATACTGGCAGAGCAGTGGCCGGAGGGTAGCCTCGTCAAAGTTGCCGATGATGGTATAGCGGTAAGCGGCCGGATTGGCCGTAATCTCCTTGGCCATGGCGAGGATGCGGTCGTAGTCGACATTCTTCAGGTCGTCCACCACCATCGGCCGAATGCGGGGATGATGTCCGTAGATAGTAGCCGAAGTGCTGTCAGAGAAAGCAGACATGGGGTTGGTGGCCCTGGTCTTGAGGCTCATCTCGGTCGAGGTCATCAGCGATTTGAAACTATCCTCGTCCTTGGTGATGTCTGTCATGTAGAGATAGACCATCTGCAGCATGGTCTCCACGTCCTTGGGCGTAGACGAACCGCTGATCGAGTAGCTGGTCTCGCCCATGCCCAGGTCGGCATTGGCTATCTTGCCGGCCAGCGCCTTAGACAGTTCGGTGCTGCTGAAGCCACCCAGACCGCTGATACCTATCACCTGGTTAAACATCTGGAGATTGGCCCAATCGTTCATTCCATAGAGCGAGCTGCCTCCCTTGCACTCGCCGCTGAGCGATACTGCGTCTTTCTTGAAATCGGTGTGCTTCAGGACCACACTGATACCATTGGAGAGGGTGAGTACCTTGTAGCCAAACTGCTTGTTCTCCACCTCTTTCACAATCTTTCCGGGCTTGGGGAGCTGCTTGATGAGCGGCTCGTTCTTCACGTTGTCCACATAGGCGGTTACCTCTGCCGAGCGGGCGGCGTTGATAGCGGCCATCAGGCTCTCCTTGGTGGGGCAGGGCACGCCCTCTTTTTCCGGATTGAAGCTCAGTACCACCATGTTGCTGTCTTTCAGCACCACCATTTCCTTCATCATCTGGTTGATGGCGTCCAGCGGTATGTTGGGCACCACCTGCTTCATGGTGTTATAGGTGAAGTCTATGCTGGGCATGGCTTCGTTGTCGAGGAAGTGGCCCAGCATGCTATTATAGTACTGGCTGTTGGTGCGCTTGTCACGGTTGCTGTACATCTTGTCGAGGGCACTCAGCGTGCTCTGCTTCACGCGCTCGTACTCGGTGGCCGTGAAGCCAAACTCGGCGGCACGGCGCAGCTCTTTGATGGCTGCTGTGAGCGCTTCCTCGCTCTTCCCCTCCTTGGGCACCACCGAAATAGTCAGTGCATCCTTGGTCTTGGAGAATATATATCCCCCGTCGCCGGCCTGTGCGCCCAGATAGGGACAGTCGGCCTTCTGGGTAGCTTCCTGATAGCGGCTCTGGAGCATGCCAAAGGCGGTACTCTTCAGATACTCGCTCATCATATATACAAATGTGGGACGCAGGCTGTCGGGCATGGTCTCGTGCTTGAAGAACACCTGCAGCTGGGCGTTGCGCTGCTCCTTGTCTTTCTCCACCACCACGATGGGATCGGCATTGTCGGGCACGGCCACGCGCAACACCTTTCCGGCCTCAGCCGACGGCTTGATGCTTCCGAAGAGTTCCTTGATCTTGTTCTCTATGTGGTTTACATCCACATCGCCCACCACGATGATACCCTGGTTCTCGGGGTTGTACCATTTCTCGTAGTAGTCGCGCAGCTCCTTGGGTTTGAAGTTGTCGATCACGCTCATCAGGCCGATGGGCATACGCTGTCCGTACTTGCTGCCGGGGTAGAGTTGTGGCAGAGCCCGCTCCAGCATGCGCTGAGAGGCGCTCGAGCGCTGTCTCCACTCCTGGTGTATCACGCCGCGCTCCTTGTCTATCTCCTCGGGGTCGAGCGTCAGACCGTTGGCCCAGTCGTAGAGTATGAGCAGGCACGAGTCGAGTGTGCTCTGGCGGGTGGTGGGTACATTATCGATATTGTAGACCGTCTGCTCGATGCTGGTATAGGCATTGAGGTCGCCGCCAAACTGCAGTCCTATCGACTCGCAGTAGCGTATCAGACCGTTTCCTTCGAAGTGGTCGGTGCCGTTGAAGCACATGTGTTCCAGGAAGTGTGCCAAGCCTCGCTGGCTCTCCTCTTCCTGCAGGGAGCCCACCTTCTGTGCGATGTAGAAGTTGGCTCTGTGTTCAGGCCAGTTGTTGTAACGGATGTAGTAAGTCAGACCATTGGGCAGCTTGCCCATGCGCACGGCGGTATCAGCAGGTATCACCATGTTCATCTGAGCCTGTACGGTGCCTGCCATCACCAGCAGGAGCGCCAAGATTAGGTTCTTCAGTCTCATGTTTGTTGTTCTTGAATTGAAAATAAAGCGTTGATATATCTAAACGGCTGCAAAGTTACGCATTATTTTTGATACGATAAGCGATGGCTGTATAAAAAATATGAAGCCAATGTTGCCAAATGTAAATAACAGCTACCTTGTGTGGCCGGCAACCACCGTTGTTGGCTGACACATCGGCACCATCGGCTGCTGATACTTCTGGTTCCCGGTGCAATTTTCTTGGTTTTCGCCCCTGTTTGGGAGAGTTTGGGCGAGGGCTCCGTGTGCGGGATAGGGAGCCTGCATGCGGCTTTGTTTTTCGTAAACATGGCGTTTAGACCTCCTAAATGCCATGTTTAGCGTCGTAAAGGTGGCATTTGGCTTCCATAAATGCTCCGTGTCATTTTTCTAAAATCGTAAGAAAGTGCAAGGAAATAATAAGATAGTTTTTTGCACCTTACGGATAAAAGGCCTACCTTTGTGACCAGCAATGAACACTATTCGTACACACATAAAAAATTTCTTTCATAAGGACGTGAGTCCATCCTTTGTACTTTGTAAGCTGTGCACGGTCAACGGTGGCTTCCTTTTCTTGGCCATAGCTCGTTGCCGGCACAGTTTTTTTTAATTGACTCCACTGAACAGCATTTGTCTTGTTTTCTTGTTCCAATAATTTTGTCATAACACTAAAATTCGCTATTTTTGCACCAAAAGTGTAATGATATGGCAAGACATCCTTCTTGGTCTGATGAGTACTGGCTGCTGCTCATGCAGTTGTACTTGCGACGTCCGGCTGGCGTAAAGCCCCTGTATGCACGGCAGCTTGTGGAGCTGGCGCTGGAGTTGCACATACCGCCGCAGTATCTCTATTCGCAGATGTTCCGCCTGCGCAAGATAGACACGCCTAAGCTGCAGCATCTTTGGGACACCTACAGTAGGAGTCCGAAAAAGCTGGCACGTGCCGTAAGGCTGCTGCGGGGGATGAGCGGATTTGGGCAGGCCGGGGAGTTTTATGAGGGTGTGGCCGTAAACGAGTCGTGGGAGCGCTTCTTCAAGCCTATCGGCGATGGCGTGGAGGCGGCTCCTGTGCAGTTGATGATGGTGCTGGACCTCTATTTCAGGCTCTCGCCAATCACGATGGTGCCCGAAACGCCCGAAGTAGGCGAATTGGGCAAGCTGATAGGGATGCCGGCCACCGAGATTTGCCGTGTCATGGAGCTGTACCAATGTTGCGACCCCTGTCTGAGGCGGCCTCCACTGCCCGATGGGAAGTTGGCCTCGGCCTGCAAGGAGCTGTGGCAACAGTACGGCAATGACAACCCGGAGAAGCTGGCAGCTCTGGCGGCGCAGATGAGAAACTTCTTTAATTCATAATTGAGAATTCATAATTCACAATTGGATTCGCCGAACTTCGTTTCGCAATAACAAATTTAACTACGTGATTTGACCATGTCTCAACGGCAAGAACTGATACAGACACAGAAGCAGGTGCAGCAGCAGCGGCTCACACAGCAGCAGATGCTGGTGGTGAGGATGCTGGAGATGCCCCTCAACGAACTGGAGGAGAGCGTGGGGGCTGAGATTGACGACAATCCGGCGCTGGAGACAGCGAGCGCAGAGGACGACTATACGATGGAGGAGTCTGGCGATATGGGCGGCAGCGAGGTGGATGGCGAGTTGCAGGAGCGCAAGGATGCGCTGGACGATGCCCTCAGTCAGATAGGGAGTGACGACGAGATGCCCACGGCCACCAGTTACATGTCTCACGACAATGCCGACTACGAGGAGATGGTGTATGGTGATACCACTTCTTTCTATGACAAGCTCAAGGAGCAGATGGCGATGGAGGACCTGACTGATGTGGAACAGGATGTGATGGAATATCTCATCGGATCGCTTGACGATGATGGGCTGCTGCGGAAACCGATAGATGCTATCGCCGACGAACTGGCGGTCTACCATAATATAGAGGTGTCGGCCGAAACCATAGAGCGGGTACTGCAGCGGTTGCAGACTTTCGACCCGGCAGGCATCGGTGCCCGGTCGCTGCAGGAGTGTCTGCTGCTGCAGATAGAACGCAGGCCCGACGGGCGGCTGAAAGAACTGATGCACGAGGTGATAGCCCACTACTTTACGGCGTTCACGCACAAGCACTGGGACAAGATACAGCAGGAGATGCAGCTCACAGACCTGCAGACCCGGACGCTGAGAGACGAAATCGTGAAGTTGAACCCTAAGCCCGGCGCATCGCTTGGGGAGACGGAGGGCAGGAGTACTCAGCAGATAACGCCCGACTTTATCGTGGAGACGCTCGACGACGGTACCATCACGTTCACTCTCAATCGGGGTAACGTGCCCGAACTGAAAGTGTCGCCCTCGTTTACGGAGATGGTGGAGGCATACCGCAACAACAAGGGGGGGATGAACCGTCAGGAGAAAGAGGCGCTGCTCTACGCCAAGGAGAAAGTGGACCGTGCACAGGGATTTATCGCCGCCGTGAAGCAGCGGCAGCATACGCTCACAGTGACCATGAAGGCTATCATAGACTGGCAACGGCCATTCTTCCTGGATGGGGATGAGGGAGACCTGCGCCCGATGATCCTGAAAGACATTGCCGGCAAGACGGGGCTCGATATATCGACCATCTCCAGGGTGGCCGCGGTGAAGTATGCACAGACCAAGTGGGGGACGTTCCCGCTCAAGTTTTTCTTCTCCGACGGCTATACCAACCGTGAGGGAGAGGAAACCTCTACGCGCAGGGTGCGGCTGGCTCTCAAAGAGCTGATAGACAACGAGGACAAGCACCATCCGCTGAGCGACGACACGCTGGCCGCCCGTATGGAGAAGATGGGATTCCCAGTGGCGCGCCGCACGGTGGCCAAATACAGGCAACTGATGGATATACCGGTGGCAAGGCTTAGAAAACTATGAAAGTAAAGAATATCATACTGGCAGCGAGGGTGATGAGCATGGTGTTCACCCCGTTTTATCTGCCCATTGTGGGACTCATGGCGCTGTTTACCTTCAGCTACATGAGTCTGCTGCCCTGGCAATACAAACTGGTGGTGCTGGGCATGGTCTATGTGTTTACCATCCTCTTGCCCACTCTGCTCATCCATCTCTATCGGCGCTATCAGGGATGGTCGCTTCTGGAAATCGGTTCCAAGGAGCGGCGTATGATACCCTACGTCATCTCTATCCTATGCTATTTCTGCTGCTATTACCTCATGACGATGTTCCACATGCCAAGTTTTATGGCGCGCATACTGGTGGCGGCACTGATGATACAGATAGCCTGCGCCATCATCAATGTGTGGTGGAAGATCTCTACCCATACGGCAGCCATAGGCGGTGTGACGGGGGCGTTGGTCGCCTTCTCGCTGCTTTTCGCCTTCAATCCTATATGGTGGTTGTGTGTGGTAATCATCATAGCAGGATTGGTGGGGTCGAGCCGCATCATTCTGATGCAACACACGCTGCCACAGGTGGTTACCGGATTCGTGGTCGGCACGATATGCGGATTTGTGATGATCATTTAAAGGTAAAAAGGTAAAACGGTAAAAAACTCTTTGTGCTGTTTTCACCTTATAATATATGATTAAAGATATGAAACCAGTAGTAAGCATTATCATGGGCAGCACAAGCGATCTGCCCGTCATGGAGAAAGCCTGCAAGTGGCTTAACGACAATGAGATTCCTTTCGAGGTAAACGCACTCTCCGCACACCGCACACCCGATGCCGTGGAGACATTTGCCAAGGAGGCCAAAGGGAGAGGTATCCGTGTGATTATTGCTGCAGCCGGTATGGCTGCTGCCCTGCCAGGAGTGATAGCAGCGTCGACCACACTGCCTGTCATCGGTGTGCCTATCAAGGGTATGCTCGATGGCCTCGATGCCATGTTGAGCATTATCCAGATGCCTCCGGGCATTCCTGTGGCTACTGTGGGGGTGAACGCGGCGCAAAATGCAGCCATTCTGGCAGCAGAGATGATTGCCCTCTCCGACGAGCGCGTGGCAGAGCGCGTGGCAGCATGGAAAGCAGGACTGGGAGAGAAGATAGAAAAGGCCAATCGACAACTGGCGGAAATAAAGGACTATGAGTATAAGTGCAATTGACTTGTTCAACTACCGTAGACGCGCCACCTCGGTCGTGCATATAGGTGCTGTAGACATGGGGGGAGACCATCCCATACGCATACAGTCTATGACTACCACCAATACCAACGACACTGAGGGGTGTGTGGAGCAGGCCAAGCGAATCATAGATGCGGGTGGCGAACTGGTACGGTTGACGACGCAGGGCTCCAAGGAGGCGGAGAATCTGAAGAATATCAATGCCCGGTTGCGGGCGGAGGGCTACCAGACACCTCTGGTGGCCGATGTACACTTTAATCCTCATGTGGCTGATGTGGCTGCATGCTATGCGGAGAAAGTAAGAGTGAATCCCGGCAACTACGTGGATCCTGCACGTAAGTTTGTACAGAAAGAATATACCGACGAGGAGTATGCGCAGGAGCTGCAGAAGATAGATCAGCGCTTTGTGCCCTTCCTCAACATCTGTAAGGAGCATCATACGGCTGTCCGCATCGGGGTGAATCATGGTTCGCTGAGTGACCGCATCCGCAACCGGTATGGCGATACTCCCGAGGGAATCGTGGAAAGCTGCATGGAGTTTCTGCGTATCTGCCAGCGAGAGCACTTCGATGATGTGGTCATCTCTATCAAGGCTTCCAACACCGTGGTGATGGTGCAGTCGGTACGACTGCTCGTGGATCGTATGGAGCACGAGGGTATGCACTATCCGCTCCACCTGGGTGTGACAGAGGCCGGCGAGGGCGAGGACGGGCGCATCAAGAGCGCAGTGGGCATAGGTGCCTTGCTGGCCGACGGCATCGGCGACACCATCCGTGTGTCGCTCAGCGAGGAGCCGGAAGCGGAGATTCCCGTGGCACGCAAGTTGGTGGATCATTTCATGGGGCGTGCCAATCATCTGCCCATCCCCGGACAGGTGAGCGATACGTTCGACTGGCTGCATCCTACGCGCCGGGTAACGCAGGCAGCAGCCAATATCGGCGGCAGTCATGTACCGGTGGTCATTACCACGGCCAATGCCAACAATGGAGCGGTGGCCCCCCATTCCTTAAAAGCCGACTATCTCTATGTGGGCAGCACCATGCCCAAGCAGGTGGAGCCCGATCGCCGGTATGTCGTGGACTACGATGCCTACCATGCGTTGAAACAGCGGGGGCTGGTGCATTGTTATCCCATCTTCCCGCCGCACGCCATGCCTTTTGTGGGGATGATGCAGAGTACGGTCAAGTTCTTGGTATTGCAGTTTGGCACTCCTACAGAGGAGTATCTGTCGTGTCTGAAAGCCCATCCCGAGGTGGTGGTGGTCTGCGTAAGCCGCCATGCCAACCGTACCGGCGACCAACGGGCTTTGGCTCATGAACTGATGGTTCACGGACTGGCCAATCCTATTGTCTTCGCACAGATGTATCAGACAGATGTCAAGGAAGATTTCCAACTGGCTGCCGCCGCAGATATGGGGGCGCTGATGATCGACGGGCTCACCGACGGAATCTGGCTGATGAACAGTGGCGCAATCAGTTTGCCGGAGGTGGAAGACACGGCTTTCGGCATACTCCAGGCTGCACGACTGCGCATGAGCAAGACCGAGTATATCTCCTGCCCGGGATGCGGCCGTACGCTTTACGACCTGCGTACCACCATCGCGCGTATCAAAGAGGCTACCCGAGACATGACAGGACTGAAGATAGGCATCATGGGATGCATCGTCAACGGTCCGGGAGAAATGGCCGATGCCGATTACGGCTATGTGGGGGCGGGACGTGACCGCATATCACTCTACAGAAAGCAGGAATGTGTGGAGAAAAATATCCCAGAGGAACTGGCAGTGGAGCATCTGCTGGCGCTTATCAGGGCAGATCAAAATGAGCCACCATCTTACTGAGAATCCATCGACATCCAGAATCATACCATCATGAAACACCGAATTCTCTTGACGCTTACCCTGCTCATCGCCTTTGCGGTGATGGGCAGCGGCAAGCGCGTAATCAAAGTGTTGGCCATCGGCAACAGTTTCTCGGAAGACGCTGTAGAGCAGTATCTTTATGAACTGGCAGCAGCACAGGGAGACAGTCTGGTCATTGGCAATGCCTATATCGGAGGTTGCTCCATAGACAGGCATTGGGGTAACGCACAGTCTGGCAAGCCCGAATACCGTTACCGCAAGATTATAGGTGGAAAAACGGTCACTCGTAAAGGCACTGCACTGGGCGATATCATCCGGGACGATGATTGGGATATCATCAGTCTGCAGCAGGCAAGTCATTTCTCGGGCTTGCCCTATACCTTCTCACATCTGCACGCGCTCAAAGACTATGTGACAGCTACTTGTCCCAACAAGCAGGTGGCCGTGGTATGGCACATGACTTGGGCCTACGCCAGAGACAGTAAGCACAAATCTTTCCGATTTTACCGGCACGACCAGCAACACATGTTTCGCTGCATCGTGCTCACCGTTGCCCAGGAGTTGCCCAAGGTCTCCATCAGCCGCATCATCCCCACCGGACTGGCTATCCAGTATGCCCGGGAGCAGATGGGTGACGTGTTGTGCCGCGATGGTTTCCATCTCAACAAGGAGTATGGCCGCTATCTGGCAGCGTGTACTTGGTGTGAGTCTCTCACCGGCCGGCGCGTCACTGGTAATCCTTATCGTCCAGCCAGTGTCGATGCCGCTACAGCGCGCATCGTCCAGCGATGTGCCCATAGAGCATGCAGGAGCTATCGTTGATAGTCTGCGTGTAGGGGGGGATAATACAAAACGGGGATGCCATCATCATGGAGACATCCCCGTATATAATTCCGGATGTTGCCGACAGCAGCATCCGCATGACGGTGTGTACGTAGCAGCGCCTACTCTTCTACCACGCTGAATTCGTCTTTGCCTACACCACACAAGGGGCAAACCCAATCTTCAGGAATGTCCTCGAAGCTGGTACCCGGTTCAATGCCATTTTCAGGGTCTCCTACCACAGGGTCGTAGATGTACCCACAAACATCACATACATACTTTTTCATGTTCGTTTCCGATTTATAGTTGATAATTCATTTACTGGTGCAAAACACCAAATCTCACTGCAAAGATACAATTTCATGGTAGAAGTCTTCCTCTCTTTTGTCATATCTTTCAGTTAATTATACTTAATCCTCCTTTTCCTCCTCTATCTCAATCTCCTGATCGGCGATGTCGATACGGGCATTGAGAATCTTCACCGAGTCGCGCGAGACGATAGTCGGTGCCATGAAAATCTTGGATGAGAGTTGTTTTCCCTCCTTGATACATGTCACAAGGAGCTTGATAGCTGCCACTCCCATGTTTTCGGTGGGCTGGGCGATGCGTGTGACAGGTGGATTGAGGTAATCGAGGTAGATGTTGTCGTCAAAGGAAACGAGCGAGATGTCTTCCGGCACCCTGATTCCCTGCTCGTTGAGTGCCTTGACGGCACCGAGCAGGATGGTGTTGCTCAATGCGAAGATAGCTGTGGGCGTAGGTTCCTTGAGCATGGCTACCTTGGTCTCCGTATAGCCGTTCTGTACCGAGAACTCGTCGCCGAAGACCCGCAAGCGGCAGGGTTTGCCAAAGTCAGCAATGGCCTGCTTGCATCCTCTTACACGCTCCTGCGTGGTCACTGCCTTTTCCGGTCCCCGGATGCACAATATATTCCGATGGCCGGCGTTGAGCAGAATCTGGGTAACGTCGTAAGCACCCTTAAAGTTGTTGGTAGACACATAGGGCAGGAACGAGTGTTTGAAATAGCGGTCGATGAGAATCACGGGGACCGACTTGCTGATCAGTTCCAGCAGGTCGGGCTTCTCGCTGCAAGGCACGATGATGATGCCGTCTACGTGATAGTCCATCATCGCTGCCAGACATTTTTTCTCTACCGAGGCATCCTCCTGCGTATCGTAGAGCATCACCATAAGATTGTACTTTTTTGCTTCGATTGAAATGGTCGATACCAGTTGCGCAAAAAAGGGATTATTCAGGTGAGGCACGGCCAAACCGATGACGCTTGCCGTTTCCTTGCGCAAAAATTGTGCGACAAGACTGGGGCGATAATTGATGTCTTTGGCCACTTTTATGATATGCTCACACGTGTCTTCGCTGATACGATACTCTTTCCCTTTGCCGTTAAGCACTCGCGAAATGGTGGTTTTTGAATAACCTGTAATCTTTACAATGTCTTCGAGGGTCTCTTTTTTCATGTGCGGAGGCAGATTTTATAGTTTGGCTCAAAGTTACAATTATTTTCGGATGATGAAAAAAAACAAGCGATTTATTTTGGATGTTAATATTATTTTTTTTACTTTAGCGCAATCATTTTGAGCATTATTTAACCATTTTACCATGATAAGAGAAGAAAAAAGCAGAATTCTTGTGGTAGGCAGTGCCAACACCGATATGGTTATATCGGCAGAGCATTTCCCACTTCCAGGAGAGACCATGATGGGACACGGATTTATGACCAATCATGGAGGTAAGGGTGCCAATCAGGCCGTAGCAGCAGCGCGGTTAGAGGGAAACACAGCCTTTATAGGCAAAGTAGGAGATGACCAGTTTGGCCATTCCACCATCGAGATGATGAAAGGTGAGGGTATTGATGTGTCCGGACTGACCGTAACCTCCGAGCAAGCATCAGGTGTGGCACTCATCACTACTGTTCCAAGCGGAGAAAACAGTATCATTGTAGACTCGGGTGCCAACGGATTGCTCAGACCCGAGGACATTACAAATGCCGAAAAACTGTTTGAGGATGCAGGAATCGTGCTGATGCAGCTTGAGACCCCTATCGACACGCTGACCGAGGCAGCAGCGATGGCCAAGAAGCATGGGGCCTACGTAGTACTCAACCCGGCACCGGCACCTAAAGAACCGTTGCCAGTGGAATTGCTTAAAAATGTAGACCTGCTCATCCCCAACGAGACCGAGGCGGCCTACATCTCGGGTGTCAACATCGCTGGAGACGAAGACCTGCCTGCAGCCATGAACGAGATTCAGAAACTGGGTGTCAAGGATGTCATCATCACCGTAGGCAGCAGGGGCGTATGTGCCCGTATTGACGGTGAGATGGTCACCGTGCCCGCCTTCAAGGTAAAGGCCATCGACACCACAGCCGCTGGCGACACGTTCTGCGGCGCCTTGTGCGTGGCACTTTCCAATGGCAAACCGCTCGTAGAGGCCATCCGTTTCGGGTGCAAGGCCTCGTCCATCTCTGTCACTCGACGTGGAGCGCAGATGTCGATGCCGCGACTGGAGGAGATTGTCATGTAGAGATTAACTAACCTTTATTAAATACAAGCATTATGTTTATAGTCAATAGTTATACACTGGCCATCGTGCTGTGTGTGGTTACAATGCTCTGCTGGGGCTCATGGGGCAACACCCAGAAGTTGGCCGGCAAGACATGGCGTTACGAACTTTTCTATTGGGATTATGTGATCGGTATTCTGGTGTTCTCGCTCATCATGGGCTTTACGCTCGGCAGTATTGGCGAGGGTGGGCGCAGTTTTGTGCCCGACCTGATGCAGGTTTCCAGCACCAGCGTGCTCTCTGCTGTAGCAGGCGGTATCGTCTTCAACCTGTCCAACATCCTCCTCTCTGCCTCCACTTCTTTGGCAGGCCTCTCCATCGCTTTCCCCTTGGGATGCGGTCTTGCACTGGTGTTAGGCGTACTCAACAACTACCTCTTTGTGGGCGGTGACCAAGGCGACCCCGTACTCATCTTCTCGGGTGTGGCCCTCATCGTTGTGGCATTGATTTTCAATGGAATCGCTTCTGCCAAGAAGGGTGGTGACAACAGCAATGCCTCTTCAGCCAAGAAGGGTGTGATTCTGGCCATCGTCGCAGGTGTGCTCATGTCTACATTCTTCGCACTGGTAGCATCGGCTATGGACAATACCAACTTCGAGAATCCCGCTGCCGGCAAGGCTACTCCGTACACAGCTTTCTTCCTGTTTGCTGTAGGTATCTTTGTGAGCAACTTCCTCTTCAATACCATCGTGATGAAGAAGCCTTTCGAGGGCGAGCCTGTCGGTTACGACACCTATTTCAAAGGCAAGCTCTCCACCCATATGGTAGGCGTGCTCGGTGGTTGTGTATGGGGATTGGGTACCGTGCTGAGCTATATCGCCAGTGGTAAGATTGGTGCCTCTATCTCTTATGCACTCGGACAGGGCGCACCCATGATAGCCGCACTCTGGGGCGTGTTTATCTGGAAAGAGTTCAAGGGTAGCAAGTCCATCGTCAATGTGTTGCTTACCCTGATGTTTATCCTTTTCATTGTCGGTCTGGGTATGATTGCCGCCGCCAAGAACTAAACCGAATATTAATTACCAAATCAAGACATGAAGAATTTTAAGAAACTGACCCTTGCGCTGCTGACAGCCATGTTCGCGTTCAGCGGCACAGCCAAGACCGTAACCATGACCAAGGCTGCCCTGCTTGATAAGATCAAGGGAGGATGGGCCGGACAAGTGATAGGCTGTACTTACGGCGGCCCCACTGAGTTCAAGTGGAATGGAAAGATTATCCCCGATAACCATAAGATTGTCTGGGATGACACCCGTGCCAAATACTATTTCGACAAGTTCCCCGGTCTGTACGACGATGTGTACATGGACCTCACTTTTGTGGATGTGTTTGAGAAGAAAGGACTCGATGCGCCTATCGAGGAGTTTGCCCAGGCCTTCGCCAATGCCGGTTATCCGCTCTGGCATGCCAACCAGAGTGCCCGTTACAACATTCTCAACGGTGTACCTGCTGCTGAGGCTGGCCACTGGAAGAACAATCCGCACTGCGATGACCTCGACTTCCAGATAGAGGCCGACTATGCAGGTCTGATGAGCCCCGGTATGCCCAATGCCGCCGTTCACTATAGCGATGCCATCGGTCATCTGATGTGCTACGGCGACGGCTGGTACGGCGGTGTATATGTGGCTGCAATGTATGCGCTCGCATTTGTTTCAAACAATGTAGACTACGTGGTCAACGAGGCGCTGAAGGTTATTCCCGCGCAGAGCGATTTCCACAAGGCTATGCAGTTTGTCATCGATACCTACAAAGCCAATCCCACAGACTGGAAAAAGACTTGGCAGATTGTACAAGACAAGTGGGGAAATGCAGAAGTATGTCCCGACGGTGTGGCTGCTGCATTCAACATCGACACCAAGATCAATTGCGCCTACATCCTCATGGGTCTGCTCTATGGTCAGGGCGACTATACCAAGACCATTGAGGTGTCTACCCGTTGCGGACAAGACTCCGACTGTAATCCCGCTTCGGCAGCTGGTATCCTCGGTACCATGATCGGTTACGACAAGATACCTGATTACTGGAAAGGCTGTCTTGCACCCGTTGCCGACCGTCCATTCGACCACGTGGGCATCTCGCTCAACCAGACTTACGAGCTGGGTATGAAGCACGCCCTGCAGGTCATCAAGCTCAACGGTGGCAAGGTTAGCGGCAACAACGTGAAGATTAAGGTTCAGCCCGTACAGCCCACACGCTACGAGAAGTCGTTCGACGGCATGCACGTCTACAAGAAGATAGGTCTGAAAAACAAGCCTCTTGACAAGGTGGGCGAAATCCGTTTCACGGGCTGTGGTATTGTTGTCCGCGGCAGTCTTCAGGCCGACGACAAGGAGTATGTGGGTCTGGTTGATGTCTACATTGACGGCAAGAAGATGAAGACCATGAAACTGCCTGCATCCAACCACTCACGTTCCAATGACATATACTGGAACTTTGAACTTGAGGAGGGCGACCATGTGCTCACTTTCAAGCGCCTGAACCCGCAGGACAATGTGAAGACCAGTGTGTTCAGCATGGTAATCTTCCAGAAAGATAAGTAAGTATAAGGGTATAACCATCCAAAAAGCGGTGCTTGTATCGGCATGAAAGCCTACAAGCACCGCTATTTCTTTATTATTACTGTCCGCTAAACTTTTGATGAAGATACAAATTTAGGGCTGACACTTCTCCCGAGGTAGCAGCCCTTTTTGTTATCTTTGCTTTTGCATAAA
>SFKY01000112.1 GCA_004554665.1 Bacteroidales bacterium | reverse complement strand
GATTGTCTTGCCATTTTGATTTTCTTCTTTTTTACAAATATAGCGATTTCTCGTCATACCGCCATAATTGTGTCTGTCTGAAAATCGGGGAGTATTATACTATTGCGTATTTATTTGACAATCAGCAGTTTAAGAATTTCTAAAAATTTCAATAGATATTACTAAAATGTGCCTATCAGGCGCACACATATCAGAAAAGCCGGGCAGCCTCTCATCAGGTTGCCCGGCTTTTCTGTTATGCCTTAATAGACTATTATTGCGCCGAGAGGGTATAGGTGCCTCCTGCCTTGGTGGCGAAAGTGCAGATACCAGAACGGGTGGATACGGCCACGCGCTTGCCGCCAGTCTCTACCACCAGCGTCTTGCCCGGCCACGGATGCTTGATGCGGCAAGGGGTGCCTCGGTCGCTATGGATGGTGAGCGAGGTGACCTGACGGCCATCATATTCGGCCGACACCACAAAAGCACCCTTGGCTCTCAGACGGGTAAACGATGCGGGCTTGGCCGGCCAGCAGGGAAACAGATACAGAATGTCGTCCACCGACTGGAGCATCATCGAGTTGACCGTCTCTATCACCGCCGTCTTCTCCGCACAGTGATGCCCGTCAATGATGAGGAAGTTAGGTGCTGCCGTACGAATCAGCGTCTTCATGCTGTCAATGAGCACCTGAGGCTCGAAACCGGCCCTTGCGCCCATGACAAACGTGCTCAGTCCCAGTTCATTCATCACGCCCGTAAATCCTTTCTGGTCCACCTGATAATATTGCAGGGTATTGCGGGCTATCTGGAGAGCAGTGCTGTCCGAACGCAGGTGCAACACCTCGCACGGATAGAGGGCATGCAGCTGGATAGCATGTGCCGGCCAGTCCCATCCGTCCTCATTCTTGGCATAGACAGGTTGTCCCTGATTGGGCTTCTCCTTAGGCATGATGACCTTGTAGGCCGGCATGTGCGACACGATGTCTGCCCACAGCTTGCGACGCTGCTTGTCCACGCCCAATAGCCGACTGTATCGGAGCAGCAAGCGGAATGTCTGCTCCACGAAAGCGAGGTCGGAAGGCGGGTTGACGTCCCAAGAATTCTCGTGCCCGCCTGTGATGATGCTGTAGCGGTAGCTCTGGCCGTAGGGCTCACGCTTGAGGTAGTCCTCATAGAAGTCACCACACAAGCGGATGTAAGGATAAGCATGCTGACGGAGGAAATCGAGATCGCCGGTGTACTCATAGTACCAACTGAAGAGAGGAATACAAAACGGGGCATCCATCGTCTGTTGCCAATAGTAGTTGTAAAAGACGCCAATGCCGAGCGCACCCACGGGGAAGAGGATGCCGCGGCAGGACTTGCCCTTCCAAGAGGGATGCATCACGCCCATTTCCTCGCGTGCCCGACGCTGCCCCTCTGGAATCAGCATCTCAATCGTCTTGTAGAAAGGCAAAGCCAGTTCGGGACGGTTAGCAGAGAAGACGCTGTAGAATCCTGCCTGACTGTTGTAGTTGAGATGAATATCGCCGTGGTACATCATACGGTCCTCCATGTTCCACACACCGTACATACCGCCGCACACGGGCGAGTGGCGGTTATAGCCGGAGGCGAGGAGATAAACCGAGGAAAGATAATGGCGATCCAACAGCGAGTCGTGGGTCTCCACATACGAGCGCGTCCACATGTCTCGCCACCACGATTCCTTGTCTTTCTTGAGTTGGTCCACCGCACCAGCCGACGACAGCTGCTGTAGCCGCTTGCCCGACTGGGGCAACTGGGCATCATTGGCAGTGCCGGCACCCGACACACATACGGCTATGCGCACCGTACCCGTAGCCGGCACCTCAAAGGTAGACCGTACCATGCTCCCATCGAGCCGCTCCACACGCGCTTTGGCACCGATAATGCGGGTAGAGATACCTGCCTGACACACCCATCTCACCTTCTCGGTCTTGGTCTGGCGCGATACCTGTGCCACATCGCCCTCCACAGCGGCGGTAGTGGCATAGACCGGCGTAAAGGTGTCGGCGTAGGTGTCTACGGTAAGATGCACCGGATGCTTGGACGGATTGCTCACCTCGGTGACGATGATATTCTCGTCCATGCTCATCCAGCTCGTCATCTGCACTTGGGGCGCAGTGGCGGTGTTCATACGCAACTCGCTGCGCAGCTGGTCCATCTCGTAGCAGAAAGCCCGCTTGTCCGGACGGTTGATATCGTAATGGCCAGGGCGCAAGGGAGCGTCTACCGCAATACGCACACCTCCCACAGGCAAGGCTGCGGGACCACTGCCTGCCCAGTCGGTCCATCCATCGGTGACAAAGTCGACCTTCGAAATCTTCAACGTCTGACTGTTGTCTGATGTAAAGGCTACCACGCCCACATCACCGTTGCCCATATACGGGCCCAACGGGGCATGGTTGGTACGTGTGTCCACATAACTGAAAGGACTGTGCCATGTTGCCGTGAGCATCTTGTGCTTACGGGCAAAATAAGCGGAGTCTGCAGCGCTGTCGGCTGTAGCTCCTACTGCCGGCACTTGCAAAGCGAGGCCGGTCATCAAAAAGTAAAGAGTCTTACTTAGCTTCATGTACATAAACTGTTTTATCTGTTTATCAATTAAATGAGGATGTAAAGATTGAGCAAACCGAACGCAATGGAGCTTGTTCCGATTGCTGAGGTGACGCCAATCTGCGGCAAAGATAGTGCAAACCGAGCGCCATAGAACTTGTTCTGATGGCCGAGGTGCCGCCTATCTTATGCAAAGATAGTGCAAACCGAGCGCCATAGAACTTGTTCTGATGGCCGAGGTGCCGCCTATCTTATGCAAAGATAGTGCAAGTTTGGCACAATGCAAAAATAATCATAAGTTTTTTGCTATCGAGTGGTATAAATAGAGGTATCGGAGAGGTCTTATGTAAGTGCTCTCACCCCATCCCGATCCCACAACGCGATGGCACAAGCAAGCAGAGCGATGCGTGGGGACATCCCTTGGTGTGTCCGCAGGTGATGACGGGGTGAGAGATCCAACTTCCATGACATATCCAATCCGTAAACGCCACCTTTGGCGCGCTAATCATGGCATTTAGGTGAGCTAAATGCGGCATTTACGTTTTCAGAAGACATTCCTTTGACTTTGACTGATTTTACTTTACACTTTTCTTGTTGTTTTACTAAATTACTTCACTCTCCTTTTATGTCTTTACTGAATCCCTTTACAAAGCAGGAAAAGTGTTGCTGACGCGCTTTAATGCGGTTCACGGATGCAAAGTTACAAATTAAACTTACATC
>SFKY01000053.1 GCA_004554665.1 Bacteroidales bacterium | reverse complement strand
CTAATCATGGCAATTGGCGCGCCAATTGCCATGATTAGGACCCGTAAACGTGGCATTTCTCCGTACGAAAGACTGGTATGGGATTATTCTATAACATTGTTTGCCTTGCCCCCAATATGGTCGAGGATATAATCCCGACACTCCTCCATCAACCATTTGGGCGTGCTGGTAGCACCGCAGATTCCTACCGTCTGCACATCGCGCATCCAGTTCATGTCAATCTCCTCTGCACGCTCTATGCGATGGCTATTGGCGTTCACACGCAGGCACTCATTGAAGAGCACCTTACCGTTGGAACTCTTATGACCACTTACAAAGAGGATAAGATCATGCCGGGCAGCAAAGTTGGCGATATTAGGCATACGGTTAGCCACCTGCCGACAGATGGTATCGAAACTTTTGAAGGTGGCATGGGGTGAAATATGTCGCTGGATATAATCAATGATAGCATGAAAACCGTCAAGCGACTTGGTAGTCTGTGAGTAGAGGTAGATGTCGCGGGTGAAATCGAGCTTGCCCACGTCCTCCAGATTCTCCACCACGATGGCCGCCCCTCGAGTCTGTCCCACCAAACCGAGCACTTCGGCATGCCCCGTCTTGCCGAAGATGACTATTTGCGCTTCGGGATTATCGGTAAACTGCTTGTTGATACGCCGCTGCAACTGAAGCACCACAGGACAGGTGGCATCGATGATTTCGATATGGTTTTGTCGCGCCATATCATAGGTTTCTGGAGGCTCACCGTGGGCACGCAGCAACACCTTTGCATCACAGAGATGCTGCAGTTGGTCATGGTTGATAGTTTCCAAACCACGTGCATGCAGCCGCTCCACCTCCATACCGTTGTGCACAATGTCGCCCAAACAATAGAGTGGCTCACCCTTGGCCAACTCCTCTTCCGCTTTTCTGATAGCGGTGGTCACACCGAAGCAGAATCCACTGCCACTATCTATCTCTATCTGTATCAATTCACTATTCACTCTTTACCGTTTTACCCTTTAAAAAAAGTGGCGGACGCACGAACGTGCGTCCCTACACCCTGCTGGCGTTTTACCCTTTTACCTCTTTACCATTTTACCTTTAAACAAAGCCTTTATTTGATGTTTACCGCTATGCTTACCTTTGCATTTTGTGGGTCGTTGGTAATCATCAATATTCTCGGTTGGGTGCGCACCTTTTTCAGTTCGCTGGCTATCGCGGTGACCTTTAGCTTCGATGTGGCTCCCGGGGCCAGAGTCTTGCTGCTCAACGACAATTGCAGGCCTTCTGTAAACATCTGTATACTGCTTATTTCGAGCGTAGTACGCCCGGTATTGGTGATGGTTATCTCTGCCTTCTTCTTTTTCTTTCCGTCAAACGAGCCCATCTCCAGCGTGGTGGCCGACAGCTGCATACGGGGTGCTGCTGCCTTGGCCTCGTCGGTCATGTTCCGGAAATCGGGCAGCAACACCGCCGAGACAGGAATCTCCTTATCGGCCGACACTTTGTCGCCTGGATAAAGGCCAAGATACACAGAAGTTTGGGAAAGGCCAAAATCACGCAGTTTACGGGAATCAAGCGAAATGGTGATAACGCCCGATCGACCTACAGCAATCTTGGAAGGCGACACCTGAGCCTGCAGATAGTCGGGCAAGTGCATCACCTGCGGTTCCACAGGTTGTGAGGTTGCATTGAAGACATGTATCTTTTGCGAGAGCCGGTCACCTCTGTTCACATCATCAAACTCCAAATTGTCACGGTCGGTACGAAGGCCACCGAGATTACAGGGATAATCGCCCGCAAAATCCACCACCTTCTCCACCACCACACCTCTCAGCGTGAGCATGAGTGGCTTGCTGCTGTTCTCGGCATAGATACCAACCTGCTTTTCGAAGTGTCCCATCTGCCGGGCGTCATAGGTAGCGGTCACTTTAAACGTATCTCCCTTGGAGACGGCAACCTGCGGATAGTCCACTGCCGTGCAGCCACAACTGGTGCGCACCTTGCTCACCGTCAGAGGCTTGTCTCCCTTATTCTTAATCTCAAATTCGATGCTGACAGGCTGCCGAAACAAGATTTGTCCGCAGTCTATCACCGCATGCTTGGCCTCCATGTGCTGCGCGTGGAGCGGTAAAGCGCCCGCCAGCAGCAACGTGGCGATGCCTATGGTCAGTCTTTTGTTCATATCTTTATTGGTTATTTTTTCTCAGTGGTCAGTTTCATGCCGGCATCCCGTCCCATATACTCCGGACTATATGCACACTGCGCGACACAGGTACCTGCCTGGTACTCGCCTGCACGGTCTACGTAGTATTCGGTCTCTATCACGTGCTTACCCTTAGCCATCTTGTCAAAATAATAATTGGTGGAATGGTCACGCAGCATACAGTAGTAGCCCTGCCTATAGCCGCTCAGGGGAATGACAGGCTCCAGACAGGCGGCGCGTTTGTCTACCACCTGCACGAAATCATAGTCACGGTCGGCATGGATGGTGACACGTACTTTCACACGATCACCTATCTTGAGCGTCTTGCCATTACCGATGACCTCGCGCTTGACCGAGAGGCCGGCTGTGGCATGGCAGACCTCGGTTGTCGGCAATATGCTCTGTGCGTAAACAGCACCCCAACTGGTACCCTCTGATGCCTTTTCGGCGGTGAACGTGCGCATCTTGTCGCCGCTTACCTGTCCTTTCACATAGCCCAACGCAGCGGTGGGACGCGAGGTTTCAATCCTACGTCCATCCACACGCAATTGCACAGGCGAGGTGGAAACGGCAGACAACTTGTCCATTCTACCATTAATGAATGCATAGACAGCATCGACACTATTGATGGGAGTATCCCAACACTGGGTACGCTTCTCCTGAAGCAACCAACGCTGCATCTCCTCGATGGTTTGACTGTCTTGCGGGGTGAGCAGCTGCATCGCCTCAATGGCAGCTGTCTGTGTGGGGATGCGATAGTCCATCCAACAGTATGCTGCCTTGGGCGTATCGAAATAGCGTCCCATCTCCTCACGGTACACGGTGTACTCTCTCACGCTCTGCAGGTACTCTGCAGCCTTGGCTGTACGGCCATGCAACGCCAGGATGACAGCCGTATTGGCCTTACCATAGATGCTGTACTTGCGGGGTTGCTTCTCCAAGAGGGTGATGAGATACGCTACATCTGCCGAAGCTTTCTTTCCTGCCAAGGCGCGGGCATACAGATAGTGGCAAGCCGTCTCGCTGGGCACAAGTTGCTTGTTTCCTTTCTTCTCCTCTTTCTTCAGTTCGGCCACATAGTTGGCCACCCATTTGTCGGCATAACCGATGGCTCGATCGAGCATGCTGCCAGTATCAGCTGTATGACCTGTAAGACGATGGAGTCTGGCCAACGTCTCAGCCACCGTCACTGTCATATAGATATTGCCCTCCATGCCGGGACACCAACTGAACGAACCGTCGGCCCGCTGCAGCTTGGCGAGTTTGTCGAACGTCGACTGCTGCGCCGCCTGCAACTGATTACTATCAAAATAGTTGATGAGTTGACGCTTGCGGTCGCTCTCACGCTGGGCATCCATCACCCACGGGGTCTCTTCCATGACGATGGTCTTCAGTTCTTGATTCTTCTCCAGACTGCTGGCCAAAGACGATTCCTTCCCTTGCTCCTGCTGCCAGCGCTGCAAAGTCTGTTTGATGACCGGCGACTGACCAAGTAGGGAAGCGGCAATGCTGTTGGCATAGTAGGCTGCCACCAGACTCACGGCATTGTCGGTATTGGGCTGGGCGATGGATGGCAACGCCTGAACCATGAGCCATGCAGGGTTATCGGTGTACTCCACCGTAAGTTTCTTCTGCTTGCCCTTGGCAGGGAAGAGCTTGTCCAAATCCACCGTATAGGTACCAGCCCCATGCTGGGTAAAGGGCACCGTATTGGTCACCTGCTCCTTATCGGGCAATACGAGCAAGTAATGCTGCTCCCCATCGCTGAAATCACGTCCCTTGGCCATGACCTTGCAGATGAGCAACTGGTCTGCGGTAGCCGGCGTATAGTCGAATGTCACCGCCGCGGTGCCGTTGGCGTCAATGGTAAACTCCTTGTGCTGGCTGTAGACCATCTTCTGTGTATCGGCATCGGTCAGTTCGATGGTGGCCGTACCCCTCACGGTCTTAGCAGAAGTATTGGAGAGTTTGGCAACTATGGTCCCCTTGTCTCCCTGCCGTAAGAAGCGTGGCATATTGGGCTGCACCATCACCGTCTTTTGCGCCACGGCCTCGCCGTAGGCAAATCCGACATTCATATCCTTGTCGTGTGCCAACCCCATGAATCTCCATGTGGTCACACTCTCTGGCAAGACGAAGCGTATCGTCACCTCGCCATTGGCATTGGTAGACAGATTGGGATAGAAGAAGGCTGTCTCGTTCAGATTTTCACGCACAGACATGCTCTCGGTTACTTCTGCCTCGTTGCCACCTGTAGCCACTGCACCACAGTCATCGAACGTTTCGACAGCGAAGCGCGAACCTACGAACGACCCAGAGTTGAGCGAGGCCACCTTCGATTCTTTCAGGCTCATCTTAGCTGTAGCCATCGCAGGCGCTGCCGTGAGCATCATCCGCTCTTTACGCCCAAACATCGGGAAACAACGATCATCAAAGTGGGAGAAGTCAAGATCGTTCTCGGCCAGACGATTGATGGCCATGTAGCCATACAGTCCGAGCACCTGATAATGGTCCCCAAGCCAACAGAGTGAATTGACGATGGGGCGATAAGACGTGACAAATCTCCACTTATGGGCACACAGTGCGTCCAACGACTTGTCGTAGAGGGTAGCCATCAGTTGGGCGGTAGCCGGAGTTCCGTCTGGGCGACAGATGCGCAGTGTCCACTCTTCTTTCTGCCCTGGAGTGAGCCGGTCACGGAATGTTGTCCAGGTGGTCAGCAGCCGCTTGTCGGGCACCGGACGGGCGATGGTCACATCGTGTCTGTACAGCCGGCCCTCCTTCACCCACGCATAGCTCAGGCTCAAACCATCGTCATACTCGGGTTTGTAGACAAACTGGCGGTTGTGCAACTTGCCTTCGAGGTCCAGCGAACCTTGCTCCACGATTTGCTTGCCCGCGAGGATGGTATAGAGCACGTGCAGGCGCTCGTCTGACGCACCGAGCTGCACGCTTACGGGCTTGCCATCGGCAGAGAACTGCCTGTCGGAGACATAGAACCAATCGTGTGTGCGGGTTACACACCGCTCGTCGGCCAGTGAGAACACCACAAACTTTTGTTTGAGCGTATCGCTGCCACAGACAACCTGCATGGTATGCTCACCACTCTTGAGTGTAGCCGCGATGGCACGGATATCTATCTCTTGGTTGGCCTCGGCCTGGTAGGCTACGCCATCCACCTGATAACTTACCTGTCCGGGAATCTCCTTGCCGGCGCTATTGGTGTATGTGAACCGGATTGCCTGCAAACTGTCGGCCAATATCTTATCAGGGAGATTGCAACTGAGGGCTGTGGGATGCGTACCGAGCGGCAACACGCTGCTGGCACTGTGGCTCTCGCCGCTGATATCCGTCACCGTGACGCTGGTCTCAAAATTATAAAACCGCTTCTGGTTGTCTCTGATATTGTCGGGCAATACCACAGGAACCTTGACACGGAAAACTCCGTTGGCATCGGTCGTCACATCGCCCTTGGCCATGCTCTCGGCACGGTCGCCAAACGAGCGATACCACCACCATGTGGCCAGATTGCGCATCACCGTATAGTCCACCTTGGCTCCCTGCACGGGAACACCGGCATAGCTCTTGACACGACCACTCAACATGACCGTATCGCCATTCTCATACTTCTCCTTCACCTCATCAAACTCGATAAAGAATGTCGGACGCTTGTAGGCTTCTACGCGGAAAGAGGTGACCATGCGGTTGTCTGCCCTTACGGAGTAGTAACCCATCAGTTCGGTAGCAGGCAGCGCGAAGTCTACAGCCGCCGTGCCGAAACTGTCGGTAGTCACCTGCTTCTCCGCCACAACCTTGTAGTTGGGATCGCGCAACTGTACCTTGACCGTCTTCCCCTCCAAAGCCTCGGTACGAATCTTGTCATAGCGCTTGTGGGCTATCAGCGACACGTGGACGGTCTGCCCCGGACGGTAGATAGCCCGGTCTGTAAACAGATTCGTGATATCCTTAGCTTTAGAACTGTTTTCGCCATACGAGAACCAACCCAAATGCTGGAGATAGGGAGCATAACGGTCGGTATCCGTATAGGCCCGTAGGTGGGCGCAATCCTTCGGCTTACGGCAAGAGGCTTCTCCCTTGGCATCGGTGGTAAGGGTCAGAATCGGCTTGCAGCTATGGTCTAGCAAATCGACCTTGGCACCAGCAACAGGTGCACCCGTCGTGGCATCGACCACCACCACGCGCGCATTCTTGTCAGGCAACGACTGCCAGACAAGCGCCAACCCCGTGACGTGAAGCACCTCGTACTGGGCGGGAACCGTACGGTTGCTGGTCACAGCCTCGACCACATAGCTGCCGATGGGCAGTCCGGAAATGACAGTGGTATCAGAAGAAATCTTGTAGGTAGGCTGACCGTAATATTTCAGCGTGAGTGTCTGCACAGGTGTGCGCTCCATCGTGCGCCTAAGCGTGGTGATACCACCCTTAATTTTATAAAAGTTCTGGTTACAAGGCTGTGTGAGCCGATAGACATTGAGCGTAATCTCGTCGATATTGCGTATCGAGTTGATGCGTACCGTACGTGCCTCACCTGGACGAAGCATGCAGCTGCCGAGACTGATATTAAAGGTGGGATTGGTTATCTCGCTCTGCATGTTGCGCAGACGATTCATCCGGGGCCAAGTGCCCCACTTGCTCAGCGCATAGTTGATATAATGGTAGAGGTCACCCTCCTTGGTATCGGTAGCGACCTCAAGACAGCGGGCGTGGAGGATGGCCAATTCGCCTGCCTCTTGCAAGTCCTGATACTCATTGATGAGCGAATCGATACTTTGCAACTGTTTCGACTTCTTCGACCGTATCGGTTGCTGCAAGTTCAGTTTTCTATCCCATTCTATGGCTGCCGTAATACAGGCAGCCCGACGGTTGCCGTGTGTGCGGTAATACTGGTACAACAGGCTATAGGCACCGCACTCCATACCGATGACATGCAGCAAGTCGTCGCGGAAGATGCGGCTGTCCATACCCTTGACGACCAAAGGTTCCATACCGCGCCCCGTCTGCTTGGCCAAAGCATCGGGATGCTTCATCGCCAAGTCGTAACACTGCTTGCTCTTAGACTTGTAGATAGTATCCTGCAACGCCATTGCACTGTAGCATCGACCCAACGCAGTATAATACACGGCCTTGAGGGCCTGTTCGCGCACAGTTTCGGCCAGTTCATTCAGTTTTTCAGCCTCAACCACCAGCGAATCTGGCGATACCGCCGACACGGCCGTCATGCGGCACAACTGTGCCTTGACCAGATGGCCGTACGCTTTTTCGGCGGTAGACTTGGTGATAATCTGATTGAGTATGTCTATCTGACTTTGCGGCAGGTCTTTGTTCACTGCCGTTTCCCACTGTTTCCACAGCGCTGTGTAATTATCGGCTTTGAGCATGGCAGGGAACCATACAAAGGAAGCCATCAAGGCAATGACGATTCTTCTCATAACAGCAAATTTGTTGATGTGTTTATAGGGCAAAGTTAATAAAAAAAGCGCATGGAGGCAAATATCTGTTTTATTTTTAAGGTATATCAAGAAAAATGTACATATCTGCCTTTATTCCTATTGCCCACACCCTACCTCTCACCCTGCGTCACCGATTACAGATGGCTGACACAGGGCAAGAGATAGGGTGTGGCCTTGACACGGCCTCCATAAGGGGAGCCGTTCTATGAAAGGAACGATGATACCTCCTTACCTCTTACGGTAGGTATACTGGCCGCCCGTAATCTTTTCCAGCGGAAGAGAGATGAAGGTAAGATCGTACACATCGGCTGGTTGACTGCCAATCACTTTGCTGGCACCATTGTCTTCGTAAGCGAAGGCCAGACGGCCACGGCCATCGATGGCCATCGTAGAGTATGCCGAGCGGGCCGTGGTCACTTCGTAGCGCGTCCACCCCGTCAGGAATTGCTCGGGAGTGGCATAATCGGCTGCCGAAGCCAGCACCTTCCAGTAGATGGAAACATGCGAGCGGCGGTCTACGTTGATCGTGCTGCTCCAGTTGTTGCCATACGGCACCGACTGCAGGGCAACAAAGACTTTCTTGCCAGCTGCCGATTTGGCCGGCACTATCATAATCTCGCCATTGGTGGCATTGCGTTGTGAAGCCGTTCCACCCGAGAGCGACGTAGAGGCTACCGGTGTGGCCCATGTACCCTCGGTACAGGATTTGTTACTATAGGTGAAGATGTTGAAACAACGGCCTCCCATCATACGGCAACTGAGCAGTACCCGCCCGTCGGGCAATTCCTCTATCTTAGCCTCGTCTCCTTGAGGGGCAGGACGCGCCGAGGCTCCCCCAAGGGGCTTCCAGCGCTGCCCGAAATCATCGGAGTAGACCACCAGACTGCCCTGGTTGGTGGTGAGCACCGAATAGATGCGGTAATGGCTGCCCCGCTTGATCTGGCGGCTCTGACAGATACGGCCACTGGCAAAAAACAGCCGTTCCACAGCCACATTTCCCTTGCCCTCGGCATAAGTATCGGCCGATGCCTCATCGTAGAGGGCATAGATTTGTCCGGATATGTCCTCTCCCGTCCACGTCCGGCCCCCATCGGTGCTGTAATACCGGCCGGCATGCTGTGCCTTGGTCAGGTCGAGGCGGTAATCGTAGCCACCCCCGTCGCGAGGCGTGCGGGCCACCCTCACATCTGAGCGTCCGTAGCTGATTTCTCCCGATGCACAAAGGAGCAACAACTTGCCCGACTTGCGGTCGCACACCACGGCGGCATCGCCATGCGCACGGTCGAAGCCACGACTGCCCTTACCCTCCACTACAGTCTGGACCTCAGGGTGCCACGTGTCGCCACAGTTGTCGCTGCGCCGGGCCACAATACTGATATTGCCCTCTGAGCCCACATCGCCCCAAGCCGTGGCATCTGTCACCCCAGAACGGTCATCGCCAAAGTAGAGAAGCGTGTTGCCGTATGCGACAAGGGCCGGGATGCGGTAAATGACATGGCGGGCAGTGTCGCTCTTGAAAAGTACTGTCTGCGCGCGGAGCGGAGTCACGGGAATCGCCGCCAATGCTACAGCGGCAGGGACCAACAATGATTTCAGGTTCATATTCATTAGGATGTTAGGTTCTATCGGATGTCATCATAGTGCCCACCTACAGCCATAGCACATGTAATCCATAGCTGAGATGAGGCATATTATTTGCAAAGATAGGGAAAAACCATCACTCGCCATTGATTATTTAGTTAATTCTTTAAAAACAAATGCCACCTTTGGCGAGCTAATCATGGCATTTAGCCCTCGTAAACGCCACCTTTACGATTCAGAAGGTGGCATTCATGCTCCTAAAACGCAACATGCCGCCCCTGAAAGTATCAGAGACGGCATGTATTCAAGTGTTGTAGCAGCGCCGTTTATGCAACCGCTATCTGGTCATCCATTATTTGCAGCCACAGGGAGTCCAGGGCTTGAGCTGCTGGAAGAAGTCGTTGCCCTTGTCGTCGACGAGGATAAAGGCGGGGAAGTCTTCTACCGTAATCTTCCAGATGGCCTCCATGCCCAATTCGGGATACTCCACACACTCAATGCTCTTGATGGAACTCTGCGACAGCACGGCGGCCACACCACCGATGGTGCCGAGATAGAAACCACCGTGCTTCTGGCAGGCATCGGTCACCACTTGGCTGCGGTTTCCCTTGGCTATCATCACGAGGCTGGCACCATTGGCCTGGAACTCGTCTACATAAGGATCCATACGGTTGGCCGTGGTGGGTCCCATCGAACCGCAAGGATAGCCCTCGGGAGTCTTGGCCGGGCCCGCATACAGGATGGGATGGTCTTTGAAGTACTGCGGCATCTCCTCGCCGGCATCCAGACGGGCCTTGAGTTTGGCATGAGCGATATCGCGTGCCACGATGATGGTACCTTTGAGATTGACGCGGGTGCTCACGGGATACTTGGTGAGTTCTGCACGTACGGCATCGATACCCTTGTCGAGATCGATTTCGATGCCCTTGGTGCCTTCACCCGGGCGACGGAGCGCTTCGGGTATCAGTTCGGTCGGATTCTCATCCATCTTCTCCAACCAGATACCGTCCTTGTTGATCTTTGCCTTGATGTTGCGGTCTGCCGAACAGCTCACACCCATACCGATGGGACAGCTGGCGCCATGACGGGGCAGGCGTACCACGCGGATGTCGTGGGCGAGGTACTTGCCGCCAAACTGAGCACCCAATCCAATCTTGTGAGCCTCCTCCAACAGTTTCTGCTCCAAGTCGATGTCGCGGAAAGCACGACCTGTCTCGTCGCCTGTGGTGGGCAGGTTGTCGTAATACTTGATGCTGGCAAGCTTCACGGTGAGCAGGTTCTTCTCTGCCGAGGTACCACCAATCACAAAAGCGATATGGTACGGAGGACAGGCAGCCGTGCCGAGACTCTTCATCTTCTCTACAAGGAAAGGCAAGAGGGTACCCTCGTTCTGGATGGTGGCCTTGGTCATGGGATAGAAGTAGGTCTTGTTGGCAGAGCCACCACCTTTGGCTACCATCACGAAACGATATTCGTCGCCCTCCACAGCCTCAATGTCAATCTGTGCAGGCAGATTGCAGCGCGTATTCACCTCATCGTACATGTTGAGGGGAGCATTCTGCGAGTATCGGAGATTGTCCTGGGTAAACGTATTGTAGACACCGAGCGACAAAGCCTCTTCGTCCTCGAAATCGGTCCACACACGCTGACCCTTTTCGCCGTGGATGATGGCAGTACCCGTATCTTGGCAGAAGGGGAGAATGCCCTTGACAGCTGTCTCGGCATTGCGCAGAAACTGCAGTGCCACATACTTGTCGTTCTCAGAAGCCTCGGGGTCGGCAAGTATCTTGGCCACTTGCTCGTTGTGCTCCCTACGCAACTTGAATTCCACATCGTGGAACGCCTCTTGAGCCAGCCGGGTCAGGGCTTCCTTGGTCACTTTCAGGATGGTCTTTCCCTCAAACTCTCCCGTAGACACCCCCTCGGTCGTGAGAAGGCGGTACTCAGTGTTGTCTTTGCCCAACTGGAACATTGGGGCATACTTGAATGTTACGTTAGCCATAGTCTATGAATGTTATGTAAATCGTTTATAGTTATTTAATCAGTAACCGAAAATCTCTTCTGTGGTCAGTCTACGGATGGGACCAATCTTCTCCAGCGCCTTCATGTCGAGGTTTTTCTCGTCTCCCAGTATGAGATAGCGATAGGGCTTGTGTGCCATCGTGCGCTGCTCGAAGTCTACGATATCCTGCAAAGTGATGCTGGGCAGGGCTTGGTAAATCTTCTCGTTCAGATCGTAGTCGATGCCCAGCGCACGATTGTTGATATACTTGCTGATGAGGTTGAACTTGGTAGTGCGTGCGCTGGCCAACTGCTTGGCAAGCGACTGTTTGGCCAATTCGAAAGCACCTTGGCTTTGGGGGATAGTATCGAGTATCTGATTGAAGACGCTCACACAATCCATCATTTTATCGTTTTGGGAGATGATATAGGTCTGTCCATATTCGGGATGTCCCTTGCGCGTCAGATTGTTGTAGTAAGCCGACGCACTGTAAGCCAGTCCGCGTGCCTCGCGCAACTCTTGGAAGACCACCGTGTTCATGCCACCACCGAAATACTCGTTGAACAGGGCGGCCACTGGAGCCTCGGCCGGACTCCACGATTTGCCTGCACAGTGATACATCTGCATGTAGATGTTCTTGGCATCGTAGGGAGCAATCCAAACTTCATTTTGGGGCGTGGGTTGCTCCATGTATTCTTTGTTGACAAGGGGCTTGGCCAACTGCTTAGGGGTACGATGGCTCTTGTCCATGAGCTTGGCCAACTGCTGGAGAGGCGTGGGACCATAATAAAGCACCTCATGCTCGTAGCTATTCAGTTTTTTGAGCAGTGCCAACAGTTGCTGCGGATCAGCATCCTTCAGCTCTTGCTCACTCATGATGTTCAACTGGTCATTGTAAGCACCATATCGGCCAAGCGTGCGGAGCACGGCAAAGTTGGCACGCTGGTTCTTCTTGTTGTTCATCCGGTTTTTCAGCACCTTCCCCACAAACTTCCCATAAGCATCGTGGTCCACTTTGGCATTGGCCAACAGGTCTTCGGCCAGTGCCAAAGCCTGCGGCATGTGCTCATCCAAGCCACTCAACTTGAGGGCTATGCTGTAATTGTTTACCGAAAGGGAGAACGAGCATCCCAACTGATAAAACGATTGCTTGATCTGCTCTGCCGACTTCTTGTCGGTACCAAGCAGGTCGAGATAATCGGCAGCGATATCGTAGCGCTTATCGGCAGCTGTACCGAATCCCCACCACAAACAGAGATCGAAAAGACCATTCTCTGTATTCTCTTTATAAATCACAGGGAGCCCTTTCTTGGTCTTTGAGAAGATAAGGTCGCGCTTGAAATCAACAAACTGTGGCTGAATGGGCGCGACATGCGTTCCTTGCACCTCTTCCAAGAACCGACTGGTATACTGTCGGTTGCTGGGTATGGGCGTGATGGCAGGTTTGTCTATCTTTTTCTGCGTCTTATCCTCTCCCTGACGCTTATACACACAAGCAAAATTGTCTTTGAAATAGCGGTTGGCGAAGGCCACTATCTCTTCCTTGGTCATATTGGCCTTGCGTTCGAGGCTTCCCACAACGTCTTCCCACCGCTGGTCGTTGATGAAAGCATTGACAAACAAGTCCGCGCGCTCGTCATTTTTCTCCAAAGAGCGATAAAAATCCACCTTGATGTTATTGATAACAGAAGGAAGCAGGTCATCGGCAAAATCGCCGCGCTTCAGTTTGTCCACTTCCTGCAGCAACAGGGCGCGCACTTCTTCCAACGCCTGCCCTTCTTTGGGCAATCCCATCAGCAGGAACAGTCCATAGTCGTGCAGTCCCTCATAGAAGGCTCCGGCATCCAACACCCTCATAGGCTGTGAGAGATTCAGATCGATGAGTCCGGCCTTGCCATTGGAGAGAATCTCCGATATGACTGCCAATGTATCAGCAGCCAGCGAGTTGGCAGCAGGCATTTTCCACGCCAGCGCCACTTTCTCCGACTCAGGACCGACGACGGTCGAATCTATCGGAGCTGTCATCTCGCGCACGGGAGCATATTCCGGTCTCGACAGAGCCGGATTAGGGCACCATGTTCCGAAATACTTGTCTATCAGTTCGATGGTCTTATCGGGATCCAAGTCGCCCGCCATACAGATAGCGACATTGTTGGGCACATAGTAACGGTTAAAATAATTCTTGATATTCGTTATCGAGGGATTTTTCAGATGTTCCTGTGTGCCGATAGTGGTCTGCGTGCCATAGGGATGACCGGGAAAAACCAGGGCATTGACGGCATTCCACAATTTGCTGTTGTCAGACCCGAGGCCGATATTATACTCTTCATACACTGATTCGAGCTCGGTGTGGAAGCCACGGATAACCATATGCTGGAAACGGTCGCTCTGTACCCGCGCCCAGTTCTCCATCTCGTTGGCCGGAATGTCTTCCACGTAGCAGGTCACATCGTTGCTGGTATAGGCATTGGTGCCCTCGGCACCGATAGCGGCCATCAGTTTGTCATACTCATTCGGGATATTGTAGCGGGCTGCCAACTGCGACACCGAGTCTATCTCATGGTATGCCTGCCTGCGCTGGTCAGGGTCGGCAAGTCTGCGGTACACCTCGTAACGACGCTCTATATCGTCGAGCAAAGGGCGCTCCTTCTGATAATCAGTGGTGCCAAACTGCTGCGTACCCTTAAACATCAGGTGCTCCAGATAGTGAGCCAATCCCGTTGTCTCTGCCGGATCATTGCGCGAACCGGTCTTCACTGCGATGTAAGTCTGTATACGAGGCTTCTCCTTGTTCACACTCAGATACACCGTCAGTCCGTTGTCGAGCTGATAGATGCGGCTCTGCATGGGGTCACCTTTCACCACCCTGTAATGATACTCCTTGGCCAGCATCCCAGCCGGCAACAAGAAGAGGAGGGCAACAACCAGAAACATCAGGAAACCACAAGTAAGAAAGCTTCCAGCTTTCCTCCCAGCTCCTTTGTCATTTTCTTCCATTTGTAAAACGTTACGTCTTTCCATCTTTATACCTTAATTATATATTTTACTGTCGTTGGACAATTGTAAAACGAAGTTCGGCGAAGCCAATTATGAATTACGAATTGTGAATTATGAATTATCCTCACTCTTCCTCAAACTCCTTTTCACGGTCGAGCTGGCTAAGGAAATTGTCGAGTACCTCACGCTCCACGTCCCCCATCTCGTATTCCTTGACGGCATCCTTACGAATCTCAGCAATCCACGCCCTCCGCGCCTCCACATAGTCGGCATGGATGCGTGCGGCCTCTTGTTCCCCAATGTCCGAGATATGATAATAGTCGCAAATCATGCGGTAAGTCCACGCCCATTGGTAATCCCGGTATTGGCTATGGATACGCCCAAACTCGGCCGTCACATCCTGCACACTGTCGATGGTGCCGTCCTTGATCTGCGCCACCACCCTCTGTTCCTCAGACACGGGCAGCAACATTCCAGCCAAGTCTGCCCACTCGCCCTCTCCCACCTGACTGGGTGGGAGGTCGATAGCTCCATAGCGTTTGCGCACCCTCTTGAGCACGGCACCCATATAGATGCGCAGCGCGATGTCGTAATATTTGATACCCTTACGCAAGGAAGAGGCATTGATGACGTACTCATGAAAGTTGTAGGTAGACACCTTGTCGCCCGATGCCTCGCGCAACCGCTCCAGTATCTGTTTCCCCTGCATGATTTCACCGACGGAGAAAGGCGAGAGCCAGTCGAAATTGACGATGCTGCGCTGCGCCTCTACCGGCCGCATATCGCGCTTAGGCCACTTGCGTATGTCGCGATAGAGTCCCACGGTGGTAATGTTTCGCCCCGGCGAAAGATACATGATGTCCCCATAGGCGATGAGGTAAGAGAACGGCAGGCAGCGCGTGTCGGGATGATACATGAGTTTGCCGAAACACACCGAGAATGTTCCGATGTGTGCAGGCATCAGCACATAAGCGCCACTGGCCGTCTTGGTACCCCGCTCCAGTATGCCATAGTGCATGGGGCCCATCTTATAGGCATGGTTGGAGAAGTTGGTGGCCGAACCTGCGTTGTAGAAAGAGAACTGGCCACCGATGAGTAGCGAACTCTTATGATGCGAAGCCGAGAACGGACCGCAAAAAGCGGCACAGGCCTCACCATTGCTCATATAGCAATTGGCAAAGAATACACTCTGAGAGGCCGTGAAGCCATTGGCAATCTGGCAAGCCTCGCCCACGAAGCAGTCTTGCAGTTTCACGGAGTTGATGACCGACGAGCCATCAGACACGATGGTGTTCTCACAGATGACTCCGGTGCCAATATATACACCCGACAAGCGGCTACCCAACAGCGTGCAGTCGCTCAACCGTGCCGCCCCGTCTATCTCGCAATCGTCTGCCACCACGGTATTGGTCACTTCCCGGGTATTGACAATCTTCACACGGTTGCCAATAGTACCCCGGTCGCAGCGTGTACGGCGCACCTCCTCGTGCACCATGCGCCGGATGGCATCGCGAAATGGCTTGTCCGACGCATACTTCACCATAAGGGCAGCCATCTGGCTTCCCAGTCCACCATAGAGCATCACGTTGCCCTCGCCCACCTCGTTGAGCACAGCGATGACATTGCCCTCGCCATAAGTGGCACCCTCTGTCGTCTCCATGGTACACACATTGGAGATATGGCAGCCGTCGCCGATGGTATAATTGTTGATATAGTTGCCGACACTCTCCACCAAACAGTTGTCTCCCACACGCACATTGCGCAGGGTAGCATTCACGATTCCCGAATGCTTCACAAATCCCTTGCTCACCTCCAAGGACTCCGTCATGGCACCTATCTCCACGGTGCCATAGAAGTCGGTGCGCAACACGCGGCGGGCATCAAACCCTTCGGCCACCGTTACCGTTGCCCAGTCTTCGGCACGACACCCGTTGGCCTCCAACACATCTATTTCACTCTCGGTGAGCGCTCTGTATCTGCTTATCATGCTTCTGTAATGGGATATAAGAAATCGTTGTAAGGATATTTCTGCACATGCAGCTCGCTCACCCTGCGGTAGAGCGTGTCGCGGAATTCGTCGATATTCTCATGCTCACGTGCCGAGATAAAGATGCACTGCCCCGACATGCGCGCCATCCATGTCCGCTTGAGTTCGGCGAGTGTCACGTTCTCGCGCGTCATGGGCGTCAGGTCGTCAGGCTCCTTCTCGGTCCATGTATAGGCATCGATCTTGTTAAACACCATCATCATCGGCTTCTCCGCACAGCCCAATTCTTTGAGCGTACGGTTCACCACCTCTATCTGTTCCTCAAATCCTGGGTGTGATATGTCCACCACATGCACCAGCAAGTCGGCCTCGCGCACCTCATCGAGGGTGGATTTGAACGAGTCGACCAAGTCGGTAGGCAACTTGCGGATGAATCCCACAGTGTCGGCGAGCAGGAAAGGCAGGTTGTCCACCACCACCTTGCGCACCGTGGTGTCGAGGGTGGCGAAGAGCTTGTTCTCGGCAAACACCTCACTTTTGGCCAGCATGTTCATGATGGTCGACTTGCCCACGTTGGTGTAGCCTACGAGGGCCACACGTATCATCCGACCACGGTTCTTGCGCTGCGTGGTCTTCTGACGGTCTATTTCCACTAACCGCTGCTTGAGCAAGGTGATACGCTGGAGGATGATACGGCGGTCCATCTCAAGCTGGGTCTCACCGGGGCCACGCAGACCCACACTACCCTTGCCGCCTCCCGAGCCAGAACCACCACCCTGTCGTTCCAGGTGGGTCCAGAGTCGCTGCAACCGGGGCAGCATGTAGCGGTATTGGGCCAATTCCACCTGCGTCTTGGCATTGGCTGTCTGCGCCCGCATGGCGAAGATGTCGAGTATCAGACTGGTACGGTCCAGTATCTTCACCTTGAGTTCCGCCTCGATGTTGCGCATCTGCTTGGCAGAGAGCTCATCATCAAAAATCACCATACCTATCTCGCGGCCCTCGTCCTCTTCCGCGCGTATATATTGCCTGATCTCTTCCAGTTTTCCTTTTCCCACATAGGTCACTTGGTTCACTCCGGTCACGCGCTGGGTAAAGCGCTTCACCGTCACAGCACCTGCCGTGTCGGCCAAGAACTCCAGTTCGTCCAGATATTCGCATGTCTTGTCCTCGTCCTGCTCCCGGGTGATGAGTCCCACCAGCACGGCGGTCTCCGCCTTGACCTCGGAAATCACAAATTCTTTCATTACACTACCTATCTAATATATTCATTGCAAATTTAGGTATTTTTTTCGAAATGAAGAGGAATGACGGCCAAAAAAGCAAACAATTCTCATGGGACTCCATCTGCCAAGCCACTCACGCCAAGC
>SFKY01000052.1 GCA_004554665.1 Bacteroidales bacterium | reverse complement strand
AATACATCGAGAATCGACTCCCATGTAGTAGGAACTGCATCGATGGGGCGGAGCGTTACGTTGGCGCCACGTGAGATGACATAGTTGTACATAATCTTGGCGTGGTCTTGCTCTTCGCGGAACTGTACCTCAAACCATTTTGCCATACCAGGTTGACCGATAGCATGACAATGGGCAGCCATAGAGAGATAAAGGTAGGCTGACCACATTTCTGCATTGATTTGGGCGTTGATAGCCTCTTCAATTTTTTTGCTTAACATATTTCTTCGTTTTAAATTGATGTTGATACTGATAATGCAAAGATACAAAAATGGTACGAATAATGGATCAATGCCATTGCATTTTATTACTCCTTAACGTAACAGGTGCTGCTTTAAAATAATGATGTGGGCGATAGTAACAGTTCAATAGATTGTTGTATGTGCTGCATGGAGTTTGATAACCTTATGCAAGTTATGTCCTTATGCAGATGCTGTAAAAAGCAAGAAGCCCACCAGAGGCAATCATTTGCTCTGGTGGGCTTCACTGTGTATGTGTGCAGTCTTTTTAGAACTTGGCCATCTTGATGGCATCGATGGCGCACTCACTTCCTTTGTTGCCGAGTTTGCCGCCGCTACGCTCCTGAGCCTGCTGCAAGTCGTCTGTTGTAAGCAATCCGAAGATGACAGGGATGTTCTGGCTGGCGTTGAGGTGTGCAATGCCGTAGGTTACACCTTGACAGATGTAGTCGAAGTGTGGAGTTTCTCCCCTGATGACACTTCCTAAAATGATGACCGCGTCGAATCCGTCGTTTTTTGTCATCTGTCGTGCACCGTAAACCAGTTCAAAACTCCCGGGCACCGTCTTCACATGAATGTTTTCGGGCAGCGCACCATATTTTTCGAGTGTGGAAACCGCTCCATTAAGCAGTGCATCGGTGATTTCCTTGTTCCATTCAGCCACTACTATGCCGAAACACATGTTGCTTGCATCGGGCACGTTGGCTATGTCTTCTTCAGAAAGGTGGTGTAGTGCGGTAGCCATTTACTTGTTCTGAGCGCGTTCGATATACTTGTCAATCTCCATGCTCTGTACGAGCGCAGAGTTTACGTACTTCTGCTTAATCTCCTGATACAGTTTCAGGGCTTCAGCGGTCTTGTTCTGGCTTTCGAGAATCTGACCAGCCTGCAACAGGAATACCGGTGAGAGACTGTTGTTCACGCCGTCGTGAGCTTTGGCATCGGCCTTGCTGGCTGCTTTTTTCAGGCAGCTGATGGCTTTGTCGGCCTGGTTCACATGTGCATAAGCATTGCCCAAAGCTGCGATGGCGGCAGGGCTAATCATGGCATCATTGGAGGGTGAGAACTGGTCCAGATACTTTACAGCCTCGGTCCATTTGTCCATGTTGGCGTAGCACAGACCTGCATAGAGGTTGGCCAAGTTACCGGCATCGGTGCCGCTGTAGTCTGCAGCAATCTTCAGGAAACCACCATAGGTGGCACCGTCGCCATTGAGCGCTTTGTCATACATCTCCTGGTTAAAATACTGCTGTCCAGCACCAAGTGCGGTACTGGCTTTGTCCTCGCGGGGACCGGAGATGAAGTATTTGTAGCTGAAAGTACCCAAAACGATTACCAACACAGCTACGACAGCGATCACGATGGGCTTCTTGTACTTGGTAACGAAAGCCTCAGAAATGTTGAGCACCTCATTGGCAGGTGCCTGCTCTTTTTTGTTTGCCATTGTTTTATTATACTTTTTTGTTTTGTCAATACCCAATATTGCCGCACGCAAGCAGCGCGTGGCGCATATACTTTGCAAAAGTACTGAAATTATCTCAGATGCTGAAATTTATGTCCTACTTTTTTCGTTTTTCTTGATAAAAGGCGTAACTTTGCAGTGCATTTTGCCTTGCAAAGGCGAGATTGACAGACCGACCACAGCATGAATCTGAAGCATATATCCATCGTCAACTATAAAAACATCAGGGAGGCAACCTTAGAACTGTCGCCCAAGATGAACTGTCTCATTGGCCACAATGGCGAGGGGAAAACCAATTTTCTGGATGCGGTCTACTATCTCTCGTTCTGTCGCAGTGCTTTTACCGCCATCGATTCGCAGGTCATTACCCATGACCAGGATTTCTTTGTCCTCGAAGGTCGCTATGCCGATGAAAGCGGTGAGGAAGAACATATCTATTGCGGTATGAAGCGTGGGGTGAAAAAGCAGTTTAAGCGCAATAAGAAAGCCTATACACGGCTTGCACAGCACATTGGGCTGATTCCCCTCATCTTTATCTCTCCTTCCGACACCATCCTTATCGAGGGTGGGAGCGAAGAGCGCCGCCGGCTGATGGATGTCGTCATCTGCCAGTACGACCATGCTTATGCCGATGCCCTGATCTGCTACAACAAGGCGCTGCAGCAGCGCAACGCCCTGCTCAAGATGGAGGTGGAACCCGATCAGGCGCTGCTGGATATCTGGGAGGAGGAGATGGCGCGGCATGGCGAGACCGTCTACCGCAAGCGTGACGAATTTGTACGCGAACTTGTGCCCACCTTCCAGCACATCTACCAGGTCATCTCTGAGTGCAAGGAGACCGTCAGTCTTGCCTATCAGTCTCATTGCCAGCGTGGGCCGCTGTTGGAAGTCATCCGGCGCGACCGTGTGCGCGACCGTGCTGTGGGCTATTCGCTCCACGGCATCCACCGCGATGACCTTGAGATGCTCCTTGGTGGCTATCCCGTGAAGCGCGAGGGCAGCCAAGGTCAATCCAAAACCTTCGTGTTGGCACTCAAGTTGGCCCAGTTTGAGTTTCTCAAGCGTACCGTCTCGTCCACGGTTCCCCTGTTGTTGCTCGATGATATTTTCGACAAGCTTGATGCACGTCGCGTAGAGCAAATCGTGCGTCTGGTGGCAGGCGACAGCTTCGGCCAGATATTCATCACCGACACCAATCGCGATCATCTTGACCGAATCTTGCAGCATAGCGGCTTCGATTACAAGTTGTTTACAGTCGAAGAAGGTAGGATTTTGGAGCGAAAGGAGGCCGGCCATGTTTAGAAGAAATGTCCAGACCCTTGACGAAGTGCTCATGAAGATGCTGCGTGCCCAAGGGCTGGAGACGCCGCTGCTCCAGAAACGGCTCATCGACGCTTGGGATACGGTGGCTGGCCCCACGGTGGCGCGTTATACCACCCAGAAGTATATCAAAAACCAGACCCTCTATGTCAGGATTGCCAATCCGGCCCTTCGCCAAGACCTCAGTATGATGCGCAGCCAATTGTTACAGCGTCTCAACAGCCATGTGGGCTCTATGGTCATTGCCGACATTCGCATCGGTTGAGTCACCTTTCCTGCACCATATATTACCTTTGTTTTCCTAAACATGGCATTTTGCCCTCCTAAATGTGGCATTTGGCACCCGTAGAGACGGCCTTTAGCCCTCGCGTCTGCCGTAAGTGCGTGGGGAGATAGTTTCATACCATCATCTTTTCGGATATAGGTTGCGCATGGGCGTGATGGGTAAATGTTTGGTCATTTCCATCTTTTTTCCGCGCAAGGTGCATATACCTCATTATTTTTCTTTATCTTTGCAGTGCCCAATAGAAGGGCAATCATAGTAATAAACATCGCGTTAGCTGATTATTCGGAATGTCCTTGATCCTCGGAAATTCAAATGACAACCGTATACGAATGAGTAAAGCCTACGCCCGCGTAATGCGTGGGTGTTACTTATCGTATGGTTGGGGTTTTCCGAGGACCTAAGGACATAGATAAGGTGCAACCACGCTTTTTCTATGTCTTTATTTGAGGTCCTCGACCCCGACAATGAGTAAGTGAAGCGCATAAATCTGAAGTGAAAATGAACATGGCGTATGTTCGAGGTCGTATGTACCTTATGTCGAAGTTGGGCCTATTGAAAGGCCTGAAATGTTATCAAGGTTGTTACAAGGGCGGTAGTGCCTGCTATACTTATCGTGAAAGCGCTGGTGAGAAGATTCTGGAAGGCAAGTTCTCCTACATGAACCGGGGCGTGTCGCCGTTTGATGGGCGTAGGAAGAACTCTGCATGTGGGACATTTGCTGAAGGGAGGAAGCATGGGCTGTGGAGTTACCGTTTGAAGTCCAAGAGGCAACAGATTCAGCTGGCCGTTGGTTATCGTCACGGGTTCCGTCACGGGCTTTATCAGGCCACCGTTGGCGAAGAGAGTATCCCCAGATGGGTGAGGCATCGGCTTTGCCTCACGTTTGTCGATGGCTTGCCAGTGGGCCGGGTCGAGGCAGAGGTTAACGGTTGTACCATCAGTGGCCAGTGTGATGCCAAGGGATTGCCCGATGGCCTTTGGGAACGGTTGCCGGTAGCGATGGGCGATAGCCAGCGTTGCTATTATGAAGTATGGGAGAATGGTAGCTTGCACGAGTCGTATTATATCCTGCCGCAACATAGGACGACCCGTTATCCTTGTGCGCCAACCATTCAGGACCAACTGTGCTTTTTTGTGCGTGCCTACTGCCAACCGTTGGAGCGCATAGTCACCGGTGCCACCCGTACATGGGATGGGATGCTGGGTGAGGTCGCCGAATGATGTTGGGGTATTGTCATAGTACCTCGTCCATGATTACATCGTGTGCATCGGTAGGTACATGTGCGGTCTTCTGAAAATCAAAACAGATGCCAATCTTATAGGCACGGGGGATACGGGGCAAGAATCGGTCGTAATAACCTTTGCCACGGCCGAGCCTGTGGCCTTCGGCATCGAAACTCATGCCGGGTACGACGGCTACCTCTATGCTGTCGTAATCGGTAAAAGCTGTTTCTGTGGGTTCTAAAATGTGGAATGCGCCCTCCTGCAAGTCGTCTGGAGAGTTGAGAGGGCACACGATCATCTCTCCATCTCCTGTCACCACGGGCAGCAATATGGTCTTGCCTGCGGCTAACAGTTGGTTGATGGCCTGACGGGTGTTTACCTCGTCGGGCAGCGAGCAATATAAAAGGATGGTATGGGCAGCCTGTATGCGCGGATGCGCCATCAACCGCGCGATGGGCGCAAGCGACAGCTCAGCCAGCTGCTCGGCTGTAAACTGTCGCTTGCGCGCTCGTATCTCTTGGCGTAGTTGCTGTTTAGGCATGGGCTGTCAACCGGTAAGCCGTGTGGGTGGGACGGTAGTCGTAAGGACACTTGGTCTGCGCCACCTTTTGTGCCTGTTTCTCCTCCGGTTCCGATTCGGGTTTCTGGGGGAAAGCTGCGTTTTCCCTGAATACTTTCTTGGCTGCCTCAATGACCGGGTCGGTCAGGTTCAGGTATTGGTTCCAAGCTTCCTCGTCGAGCATGTTGTAGATCACCCTGCTGTTGATGTACTGATCCAGCAACTTGTACGACTTGCGTATCATGAGGTTGCGCCGCTGCAGTCCATGCTTGTCGGCGTAGTTGGCAAACTTGTCCACCAGATTTTGCTGTTTCAGATAGTCATACAGCTCCATCATCTCCGTAAAGTTGTTCAGTTTCATGCGGTTGTCGTCCGTATAGGTGTAGGCAAACTGCAGTATCAGTCCGCTCATGGCAGCTTTCTTGTAATAAGAGGTCATGCCCAGCGTGTCTTCGGGTACAAAAATGTCGGGTGTGATACCTCCTCCGCCGTACACGGTACGTCCGATACCCGTGTGATAGGCAGGACCGGTGTGCTTGATAGAGTCTTGCGAGAAATATTCGCCATGCTCGTAGCGGGCGATAAGGTCTTGGGCATACTGAGCTTCGTCGCCCATCGTGTAGGGCTTCTGTATGCAGCGTCCTGACGGGGTGTAGTAGCGCGCGATGGTCAGCCGCACCATGCTGCCGTCGGGAAACTCGATTTGCTTCTGTACCAAACCTTTTCCGAAAGAGCGTCGGCCGATGATGGTTCCGCGGTCGTTGTCTTGGATGGCACCTGCAAAGATTTCGGCAGCCGATGCCGAGCCCTCGTTGATGAGCACGATGAGCGGTATCTCCTTGTACGATCCGTGGCCGTCTGAGCGATATTCCTGGCGAGGTTGCTTACGCCCCTCGGTGTAGACAATCAGTTTGTTTTTTGGCAAAAACTCATTGGCCATCTGCACGGCGCGCTCCAGATAGCCGCCCGTATTGTCGCGCAGGTCGATGACCAGGTTTGTAAAGCCCTGTTGCGACAGTTTGGCCAGCGAGATGAGCAGTTCGGCGTATGTGGTTTCTGCGAAATTCTTGATACGGATGTACCCCGTTTGCTCGTCGAGCATGTACGTGGCGGCAATGCTTTTCTGTGGTATCTCGCCGCGGGTCACGGTAAAGTTTTTCACCTGCTTCGACCCATAGCGCACCACGCCTATCTTCACCTTGGTGTCCTTGGGACCTTTCAGTCGGTGCATGGCCTCCTCGTTGGTTACCTGCTTGCCTACGAAAGTCTGTCCGTCCACAGTCACAATCTTGTCGCCGGCCAGCAGTCCGGCCCGCTCTGCAGGTCCGTTTTTCACCACATTCTGCACGTGTATCGTGTCTTGGCGTATGGTAAACTCGATGCCCACACCCGAGAAAGATCCTTTCAGGTCGTCGTTGGCCGTCTGCACGTCCTTGGCGCTGATGTACACAGAGTGGGGATCCAACTCGGAGAGTATCTGCGGGATGGCCTTGTCTACCAGCGAGTCTATATTGACCCCATCTACATACTGGTCATCAATGATGTGCAGCAGGTTGTTGAGCCTGTTGCTGCCACTGTTGATGATATTGAGCCTGTTGCCCGAGAAGTGGTTGGCATAAAAGGTGCCGATTACGATACCTATGACCACGCACAGGGCCATGAAAAAGGGGGCGTAGCGGTTATTCCTGTTCTGGTTCATTTGCTTTTTCTTCTGGATTGAGGTAAACTACTTCGATATTGGCTTGCTTGAGCAGGTTGATTCCATCCTCAAGCCTGTATTTTTCGCCGTACACCACCCGTTTGATGCCGGCCTGGATGATGAGTTTGGCGCACTCTATGCAGGGCGAGGCGGTGACGTAGAGCGTGGATCCGTCGCTGTTGTTGCTGCTTCTTGCCAGCTTGGTAATGGCGTTGGCCTCGGCGTGCAGCACATAGGGCTTGGTCACGTTGTTCTCGTCCTCGCACACATTCTCAAAACCGCTCGGCGTGCCGTTGTAGCCATCGCTGATGATCATTTTGTCCTTCACCACGAGTGCGCCTACCTTGCGGCGTATGCAGTAAGAGTTTTCTGCCCAAATCTGCGCCATCCTCAGATAGCGCAGATCCAGCTTCTGTTGTTTGTCATTGTGCCTGCTGTCCATTGTCTGTCGTGTTAGGAAGTATGCCGTTGCGGCGCAACAGGGCATCGATGGTAGGTTCCTGTCCCCGGAATCGCTTGTAGAGCGTCATCGGGTGCTCGGTACCTCCCTTTGAAAGAATCTCTTGGCGGAAACGCTGTGCCGTTTCCTGGTCGAAGATGCCATGCTCGCGGAACACGCTGAAGGCATCGGCATCGAGCACCTCGGCCCACTTGTAGCTGTAGTAGCCTGCAGCGTAGCCTCCGGCCATGATATGCGAAAACTGGGTAGTCATACACGCCTCCGGTTGCTGCGGCGTGATGACGGCTTCGGCCCAAGCCTGCTGCTCAAAGGGGATGATGGGCTCGGCGAAGGGTTCCCGAAGGGTGTAATAGGCCATGTCGAGGAGCCCGAAGCTCACTTGACGCAGGCAACTGGAACCTGCCATGAAGTTGCGGCTCTTGATGATGCGGTCGATCAGTTCGTCGGGGATAGGCTCCCCCGTCTGATAGTGGAAGGCAAAGGTACGCAGGAATTCGCGCTCCACGGCATAGTTTTCCATAAACTGTGACGGCAGTTCCACAAAGTCCCACCATACATTGGTGCCCGAGAGGCTTTGAAAGCGCGTGTTGGCAAACATGCCATGCAGTGAGTGCCCGAATTCGTGCAGGAACGTCTCCACCTCGGTCAGCGTGAGCAGGGCAGGTTTCTCGTCGGTTGGCTTGGTCAGGTTCATGACCAGACTTACGTGCGGCCTGACATTGTTCCCGCGCCGGTCTATCCACTGGCCCTGAAATTCTGTCATCCATGCACCGCCCTGCTTGCCCTTGCGTGGGTGGAAGTCGGCATAGAGTACGGCCAGATAGCTTCCGTCGCGGTCCAAGACCTCGTAGGCCTTGACATCGGGGTGGTAGACAGGGATATCTTCGCGCTCATGGAACGTGATACCATACAAGGTAGTGGCCAGTCCGAACACGCCCCTGATGACATTTTCCAACTTGAAGTACGGACGGAGCATCTCAGCGTCGATAGCATGCTTTTCCATCTGCAGCTTATGGGTATAATAAGCCATGTCCCACGGCTCCAGTACAAAGTCGTCGCCCTCTAAGCGCTTGGCCAGAGCCTCGATCTCAGCCCGTTCTTCCAGTGCTGTGGGCTTGTAGGCGGCTATCAGGTCGTGTAGCAGTTGGTACACGCGCCCAGTGTTGCCAGCCATGCGGTGCTCCAGCACATAGTCGGCATAGGTCTGATACCCCAACAGTTGGGCAACCTCACGGCGTAGGTTGACCAGACGCTCGCAGATGGCGAGGTTGCAGTAGTCATTGTCGTGTGTACATCGGGTGCTGTGTTGCCGGTGCATCTCGCGGCGCAGCTGGCGCTGTGTGGAGTAGGTCATAAACGGCGAGTAGCTGGGCGAGTCGAGCGTGAAGATCCAGCCCTCCTTGCCTTTTTCCTTAGCTGCGGTGGCAGCGGCCTCGCGGGCGGTGTCGGGTAGTCCGTCGAGTTGCGCCTCGTCGGTGATGTGCAGCTCGTATGCCTTGGTCTCCTTGAGCAGATTTTGTGAGAACTGTAATGACAGCAGGCTTGCTTCTTCCGTCAGCTGGCGCAGTTTGTCCTTGTCGCTGTCGCAGAGCAAGGCTCCGCTGCGTACAAATCCGTCGTAGGAGTTGTTAAGGAGCATCTGCTCCTCGGGGGTGAGGGGCCGATGATGCTCGTATACATGCTTGATACGGGCAAAGAGCCGGCTGTTGAGTGCCACGTCGTTGGCATGGCGGGTGAGGATAGGGCTCAGTTTCTGGGCCAGTTGGTCCAGTTGGTCATTGGTTTCTGCGCTGAGCATGCAGGAGAAGACTGTCGACACGCGGTCGAGCAAGTCGTAGTAGTGCTCGCCCTTTGAGGTGTCTGTGCGGGCAATGGTATTCTCAAACGTGGGTTCTTCGGGGTCGTTGATGATGTTGTCCAAGGCCTCGTTGTCCCTGCGTATTCCCTCCATGAAAGCCTCCTCGTAGTCTTCGAACCTGATTCGGTCGAAGGGTACGGTTTCATGAGGCGTTGGGTATGCCTCCAAGAAAGGATTGGTGTGATAAGTAGCTGTGCTTATTTTTTCATCCATACTTTACGTACACATTATATATAGATGCAAAAGTAGCAAAAAACTTACATACCGCTGTCCGTAGGGATGTAAATTTAACGTATATTTTACATCAACAGCCTTTCGAGGGCCTGGATGTGGATGGCTCCGCGGCTCAGCGTCAGCAAACCCTCGTCTTGCAGGGTTTTGAGGGTCTGTGATACATACAGCCGCTTGGTGCCTAATTCGTCTGCCAGCTGCTGCATCTTGATCTTCAGATGCTTCTCGCCGGCGGGGTAGAGACAATGGCTCTCGAAGAAGTTGATGGTCTGCTGTCGCAGCGTGGGCGATGTCTTGCGCCAAGTGCGCGTGTGCTGTTTCTGCAAGCGGGTGGAAAGCAGGTTGACCAAGTTGATTCGGAAGATGGTAAAGGTCTCAAAGATACGGTAAACCTCGTCTTTGCTGATGGACAGTACGCTACATGGTGTGAGTGCCTGGTAGGTATGGGTGAAGCGTTGTGACAGTCCGAAGATGCTCTCTGCCTGAAACATCTCCGGGCTGTGACCCACTTCGGTTACCGTAAAGGCATGGTTGGACGAGGTGGTGTGGATATGGATGTGCCCGTCGGTGAGAAATAGCAGCCGGTTGCAGACGTCTCCGTCGGCAGCGATGGTCTCACCCGGAGCATACTTGTGGAACCCGAGTCGGGTGTGGGCCACAATAAGCTCCAGATCGCCCTTGCTCATGCCCTGGAAGAGGGTAAACTGCAACAGCTTGTCGTATAGATGAAAATCGGCCACAGAGTGTCGGTGTGGAATGTCAGTTCTCGGTAGTGACTATTTTGTCCTGCATCGAGGGCGAATACCATACAGCGGTGTTGCCCTCTTTGTCGGTATAGATGAGATAAGCCATCAGTTCTGGATGCCGCGAGAGCAGTTGGCGTGCGCCATCCAGTCCCATGACCATCATCGAGGTGGCATAAGCGTCGGCCAAGGCACAACTGGGTGCCAGCACCGTGGCCGACAATATGCTGTGCTGCACCGGGTATCCTGTCCTTGGGTCTATGGTGTGCGCATATTTTTTCCCGTTCTTATAGTAGAAGTTGCGGTAGTTGCCGCTGGTGGCCATCGCCTTGTCGGTCACATTGACCACCGTCTGCAGTTCTTCGTGTATGTTGAGCGAGTCGTCGGTGGGTTTGGTCACCCCGATGCGCCACGGCACGCGCTTCTCGCTGATACCCTTGGTCACCACCTCGCCGCCTATCTCTATCATATAGTTGGCCACGCCCATTTTGCGCAGCATGCTTGCCACCCTGTCGCAGCCATACCCCTTGGCGATGGCGCTGCAGTCGAGCATCACGCGCGGGTCGGTCTTGCGTACGGTGGTGGTCCGTCCTGTAGCCAGACTCACCTTGTTGTAACCCACCGTTTGCCGCAGGCTGTCGATGGCGGCCTCGTTGGGAAACTCGTTGTGCTTGAATCCGAATCCCCATGCGTTGACGAGCGGGGCTACGGTGATGTCGAAAGCCCCGTCAGTCTCTTTGGCGATACGCTGTGCCATCTCGAAGACATCTATAAACAGTTCGTTCACCGCCACACTTTCTCCCCGGTTTACCTGAGAGATGATGGAGTGGGGATTGAAGGGAGAGAGCGCGTCGTCCACAGCCTGCAACTGCTGGATGATGGCTGTGTGCAGGTCGGTATCGTGCTGGTACACAATGTGGTATGAGGTGCCGAATATCATCCCTTGGTTGTGCTGGTAGGGCATGTTGTGCTGCTGCCGGATGATGATGACCGTACCCACGATGAGAAACAGCAGAAAAGGAATCTGCCACAGCCGCTTCTTGTTGGTTGGATTCATAGCTGCGATTACAGTTCAAATATCAGATTAAACGAGGCACCAATCCTTGAGCCGCCCTCTTTGCCGTATCCGGGTACATACCAGGGTTTGCCTATCTCTGGATCCTTGTTAGACAGGCGGCGCTTGTATCTCACGCTCCAGCCCAGCCTGACCATCTTCCAGATCTTGGCATCGATGCCGGCCACAAACTCCATCCAGTGCCACGTGGCCTTGTTGCCCTCGTGGGCGTATTCCACCACGTCGCCCCACACGGGATCGGTGATGCCCGGTGAGGACACATCAAAGTCGAACGAGGAGAAGGCGTAGCGCCCACCCACATACACCCTGTTGATGTCGTGCTTGTTTTTCATCACGTTGAAGTCCATACCTATACGCCCGTAGGGAGCCGTTGACTTGTACGTGAGATTGGTCGCCACGTCGTTGGCATCGGCCTTTCCCATACCCAGTTCTATCACCGGGAAATACTTGTCGCGCAGATTCACCCGCAGGGCAGCCTCGTACTGGCCGTAGTCGCTCAGCGCCAGTTGGGCGATGCCGGCAAGGTCTGCCGAGACAGCCACGCCCCTGAAGAGGGGGATGGTATCGGGCTCGGCCACCATCCTTTTCTGCTGCTGGGCGGTGGCAGACAGTGTGGCGATGAGCAGCAGGCTAATCGCTAAGAGCCTTGAAGTAAATGAGCAGATGGGCTTTGGATGTGTCATAGCTTACTTTGGGATAGTTGATAGCCACCGAGTCGATGCGGTGGTGGGTACAGGTAACGCTGCCCAGGGTGTGGAACATCGAGGCGGGACAGTCCACAGCCTCGAAGTGGGGCTCGTTGGTCTTGGTCACCGTCAGCGTGTCGATGGTGGGCGTGCCCGCTTCGGGGCGTATGTCCAGGTAAAACACGTCGGTCTCGTACCGATAGCTGAGCGGGATGACAAAACTGTCTACGGGCAGGGCGCGGTTGAGCAACACGGTATCGCTGCCCTCGCCGCGCGCGGCCGACACGGTGAGCGTATCGGTCAGCCGGGTCACGGTGCCGGCCAGCCTGCACTTGGTGTAGACCGCATTGTTGAGCGGGCAGTCTATCGACGAGCACGCTGCCATGATCAGGACTGCCAGCAGGGCGGCTGTTATTTTCCGCATCGTATCGCCTCCTCTATCTGGTAGTCGTTTCGGTTGGGATTGGTGCGGCTCAGCAGGTCGCCGATGAAGCCGGCCAAAAAGAGTTGGGTTCCGATGAGCATCGAGGTGAGGAAGATGTAGAACCAGGCAGAGTCGGTCACCAGATGGCCGTAGCTGCCCCGGCTCAGGTCGATGAGCTTGTCGATGCCCAGCACGGCGAGGGCCACAAAACTGATTAGGAACACGATGGTGCCGAGGAAACCGAAGACATGCATGGGTTTCTTGCCGAAGTTGGAGAGAAACCACAGCGTGGCCAAGTCTAAGTATCCGTTGAAGAACCGGTTGATGCCGAACTTCGACTTGCCGTACTTGCGTGCCTGATGGTGCACCACCTTTTCGCCGATCTTGTCGAAACCGGCGTTCTTGGCCAGATAGGGAATGTATCTGTGCATCTCGCCGTAGACCTCGATATTCTTGACCACCTCCTTGCGGTAAGCCTTGAGCCCGCAGTTGAAGTCATGCAGATTGTGTATGCCGCTGATTCTCCGCGCCGTAGCGTTGAAGAGTTTGGTGGGCAATGTCTTGGACAGTGGGTCGTAGCGCTTCTGCTTGTAGCCCGACACCAGGTCGTAGCCGTCGTCCTTGATCATCTTGTAGAGGCCTGGAATCTCATCGGGAGAGTCCTGCAGGTCGGCATCCATCGTGATGACCACGTCGCCCTGGGCGGCCTCAAACCCGCAGTAGAGGGCCGGACTCTTGCCGTAGTTGCGGCGAAACTTGATGCCGCGCACCTGCTCAGACCGTGCGGCCAGCTGCTCTATGGCTTTCCACGAACCGTCGGTGGAGCCGTCGTTTACAAATATCACCTCGTAGGTATAGCCGTTGGCAGCCATCACCCGCTCTATCCAGGCGTAGAGTTCGGGGATAGACTCCTCCTCATTGTATAGGGGTATAACAACCGATATGTCCATAATGATGTAATGTATGTTTTAAGGGTTAAACCTGTGGTTTCTCTTGGGTCTTCTCGGTACGCTCCGGCGGCATACCAGTGCTATGGGCAGGCATAGCAGGGTGCCGACACACAGATTCTGCGACATGAAGAGCAGGGCATACTGGATGGGGGTGAGCCCGGCCAGCATGTCGATAGACTCGGTCAGGGTCTTGGTGTCCATGCCCTGTGCCTTGTAGGCCAGCGTGAGTGTCTTGCCGGCCTCGGTAATCATGGCTGCGAAGGAGCCGTGGTCGAAGAATCGGAAGTAGGCATACTGCACCACGGCAAAGAGGATGCTGGCGTAAGCTACGGTAAACCATGCGTGGGCGGCACCTCTTCGCACCGAGATAACCCCGTCGAGGGCGTGGTCTCTGAAACTGATGGTGCGTGCACCTACCACAAAGGGGGTGGCCAGCGCCAGCGTGGAGCCAATCGCCGATGTGGGCGACAGGAGGGTGGCCACAAAACTGGCCGTCCACAGCGCTGCCACTATCGCGCCGTCTATCCGCGCGAAAGCTTTCAGTTGGGTCAATGCCTCTGATATCGTCATAGTTGTGTGCAAAGTTACTGATTTTATCTAATATAATGTACGGGCGTATGTTTATTTTTTGTAAAAATCGCTTCCCCCCCATGCACCGGCGTGGCAATGGGGGATAAAGAATGAGGGAAAGAACGCTTCGCGTGAAGATGTCCTTTCCCTCTGAGAGAGCCTCTTGTCGGATTCGAACCAACGACCCCGAGATTACAAATCACGTGCTCTGGCCAACTGAGCTAAAGAGGCGGGTGGGCAAGCGATTCTTATCGCGCCGCTACAACCTAATACCCTTGCTATGTTCCCATCCTAGGGGATTCAAAGGGAGCTGGCCGTAAGAGACTTGCCCGTGTTGTTGCTGTTAAGCGGGTGCAAAGATAGCACTTTTTATCCAATAAGCAGTAAGTCTCCCGCTTTTTTCAGTGTATTTAACATTTTTACCAGTGGCGCGACGGTGGTGACAACATCAGTAATACTTGCGGTTGGCTTTCCGTTTTGCAGTTACAATGGCCCCCCATTGCGCCCTCAAAACGTAGAGACTTCTGTTCAAAAACAAGAGTTGTTGTCATCGTAACGCTAATAACCGATTTGGGTAAAAAAACGACAGCAGTGACAACGGGGGACAACCATTTTATACTTGTTGTCATGGTTGTCTAAGTTGTCGTTAGATATCGTTTGTAAAACGTAAACGTGGCGTTTACGGAGGCTAAATGCCACCTTTGGCGCGCTAATCATGGCGTTTACATCGCCGAAGGTGGCATTTGTGGAATGAAAGGTGGCTTTTGGGGTGGGGCAAGGCGTGCGTGGATGCGGGCTCAGAGGTCGACCACGGTGATGCCGGCACCGCCAAACTGGACATGCTCGTCGGCGTAGTGCACCACGTTGGGGATGGTGCCCAGATACTGGCGTATGAGCTGGCGCAGGATGCCGTTGCCCTTGCCGTGGAGGATGCGCACTCGCTGCGCGCCCATGAGGATGGCATCGTCTATATAATATTGTACGGCAATCAGCGCCTCGTCTCCGCGCATGCCGCGCACGTCGAGGTCTTGGCGGAAGTCTTTCTTGTGCTCGTCGATAGTCTGCCGGGTGATGTGCGACACCGTGCCTGTACGCAGACTCTCACGCAGTTCTTCGGCTTTGGATAGCGCCTGCCCGTCTGTGGGTGCAGCGGTCTTGGCCTCGCAGCGTTCCAGACGGTCGGTGCGGAGCCGGGTACGCATGCCGCCGAAGAGTACGCTGGCCATTTGGCCGTCTATGCGCTCGATGGTGCCCGTGGAAGCGGTGCCCTTGATGCGTACGGTGTCCCCGGTCTGTAGGGGGCGGGTCTTGCGGGCGGCCTCTTGCCGACGTTGTTCTTGCTGTTGCTGTTGGCGTTGCAGGTCGGCAGCTTTCTGCTGCTTGCGCTGTTGGCGGCGCTCCTTGCGTTGCTGTATCTGGGCTATCTTTCGGGCTATCGCATCGTCGGTAGCCTGTGTGTCGAGTTCGGCCACTTCCTGCTTGAAGGCAGCCAGCTCCTCGCGTATGCGCTTCGTCTCCTCCTTCTCGGCTTGGCTCTCGCGTATCTCGCGGATGGCATTCTCTATCTTGCGGTTGCTCTCTTGGAGCAGTTCCTCGGCCTCGCGCTTCGCTCTCTCCAGTATCTCGCGCCGCTGTTGCTGTATGTGCTCTATGTCGGTCTCGTAGTGGGTGATCTGCCGGTCAAGTTCTTTCTCGCGTTGGTGGATGTCGGCACGTTTGTTTTCCCAGTAGCGCTTGTCCCTGACAATGTCTTGCAGGTACTTGTCGCTCTGTATGTAGTCGGAGCCCACGATGTTGGAGGCTTCCTGTATCACCTCCTCGGGCAGTCCTATCTTGCGCGCTATCTCTATGGCAAACGAACTGCCGGGGCGGCCTATCGAGAGTTGGAACAAGGGTCGCATCTCGTGGCGGTCGTAGAGCATGGCTCCGTTGGCGATGCCCTCGTGGTCGTCTGCGAAATGCTTCAGGTTCTGGTAGTGAGTGGTGATGACCCCCCATGTCTGTCGGCGGAGCAGTTGGCCCAGCACGCTTTCGGCGATGGCACCGCCAATGCCCGGTTCGGTACCGGTTCCGAACTCGTCGATAAGGATAAGGGTGCGTCCCGATGCCTGCTTCATCATGTTCTTCATGTTGAGCAGGTGGGAAGAATAGGTGGACAGGTCGTTTTCCAGGCTCTGCTCGTCACCGATGTCGATCATGAGGTTGGCGAAAACGCCCACGCAGGAACGTTCGTCGACGGGAATGCCGAGGCCGCATTGCAGCATGTACTGCAAGAGGCCTGTGGTCTTGAGGCAGACCGACTTGCCGCCGGCGTTGGGGCCGGAAATAATGAGGATGCGCTGCTCCGGGGTGAGCCGGATGTCGAGCGGCACCAGTCCTTTGCCCTCGGGGGCATGCTGTCGCAGGCGGTTCTCGAGCAGCGGATGGCGGGCACGTATCCAGTCGATGACGGGCTTGCCGCTGACGGCAGGCTCAAAGGCGGTCATCGATTCGGAAAGCGAGGTCTTGGCCTGCACAAAATCGATGGCGGCCAGAAATGTGAGCGAGAACAGTATCTCCTCGGTGTGTGGGCGGATGTCGTTGGCCACCTCTTTGAGGATACGGATAATCTCGTGCCGCTCTTCGCTCTCCAGTTCGCGTATGCGGTTGTTGGCTTCCACCACCTCGGCCGGCTCTATGTAGACCGTGCGCCCGCTGGCCGACTCGTCGTGTACGATACCGCCTATCTTGCGTTTCATCCCCGGTGCCACGGGCAGCACCAGACGGCCGTCGCGCAGGGTGGGGGCCACGTCTTTGTCTACCAATCCTTCGCTCTGTGCCGTGCGCAGGATGCCGGCCAGGATGCGCGAGATGGAATTCTGGGTGCGGGTGAGCTCGCGGCGAATCTCGGCCAGTGCCGGCGAGGCGTTGTCCTTGATGTTACCAAACTTGTCGAGTATGCTGTCTATCCGCTTCACGGCTTGCGGCATCGGGATCACACCTTCGGCCAGGTCGGCCAGCGCAGGGTAGGGCAGGGGCGCGTCTTCTATGTCCTCATCGGGGTACTTCAGAAATTTCACCAGCTCGTTGATGGTATGCAGTGTCCGCATGAGGTCAAACAGTTCGGCCTCCTCCAGATACGTACCGCTCATGCGCAACCGCTTCATGCTCTCGCGGACATCGAAAAACGTGCCGAGGGGCAAATCCTGTTCGCCCTCGCGTATGCGCTTCATCTCTCTGATTTGCGCCATCGATGTGTTGATGGCCGCCGCGTCTGCCGAAAACTGCATCTCGTCCACCTTCCCCTTGCCCAATGGGGAGAGACAGCGTGCCTTGAGCTGTTCCCTGATTTCAAGAAACCCTATCTTTGATTCAAAATTCGCTGGATAAATCATGGTGCAAAGTTACGATTTTTTTCACCGTCTATATGCGTTTTGGCAGAATAATTGAAAAAAAATCGCAAAATGTTTGGCAGATCCAAAAGAAACCCGTACCTTTGCACTCGCTAAAACGGCAAACCACACGAGTGTATGCACTCCTCCTCACGACTCTAAGTCGTCAGGTAGATTAGGAGAGATGGTAGAGTGGTCGATTACAACGGTCTTGAAAACCGTCGTACCGAGAGGTACCGGGGGTTCGAATCCCTCTCTCTCCGCAAAACAAAGGGTAACGAGTTGGAAACCAACGAGTTACCCTTTAACTTTGCAAAAAGCGTGGACAAAATGTGGACAGTAAAAATGTCCTATGTTGAACCAACATTCTTTTCTGATGGAAGTCAGACGCTAAAGAATGTTAAAAAAATGTGCGCCACAACTTCTAATTTAGGTGTATCTGCCATGGTAGGATTTACCTACCCAGTCCTTCATCAAGGAAAAAGATGGTTCGTTGATTTCTTTGCAATGGACCCCTCCTGCAATGAAATGAGGAGAAAAAAGTATTTTATAAGTGAAGGACTAAAGTTAAGAGAGAAAAAACGTAGAGCTGCCGAAATCAT
>SFKY01000111.1 GCA_004554665.1 Bacteroidales bacterium | reverse complement strand
CCTCACAGAATAGACGAGTCATTCTTTTGTCAGGCTCTGATGGCTGCATATTTCCCGATGGGTGATTATGGCATAGGGCTATACATTTTCCGTTGCACATTATAGCGGCCTGAAAGGCTCTGTTTAGGTTCATGTGGCTGCTTGAATTGTCGCCCTCACCTATCTTTACAATGCCAATTATAGACATTTTCTGGTCAAGTATGGCGCAGTATGATGTTTCTGTTACCTCTATACTCCCTTTGTCGTACACGCTGAAAAAGGCCTTTGAAAGCTCGTCGGCGCTCGTGGCTTTTGCTCTATCTCTGGCTTTTATCTTATAATTATAGCTAAGAGATATTTCTGCCACATTGTTCAGCATATCGTTCAGCTCCGTATCTTTTGTATATTTTTTCATAGCTGTTACTGTCACGGTTATTACTGGGTTACATACGCGGGTGCCACTCTGGTTTTCCCCGTCATGTCGTCTCTATATGCCTTCAAGAGGATGTTGGCAAACTCGACAACATCCTCCTCCGGTATCCGCAGGGAGAATTTCTCCCCGTCGCTGAATCTCCCGTCATAGGCGAAGTCAGCCAGGAAAAACGGGTTTCTGTTACACTGTTCTACTTTCATAGTTGTTCTGGTTATTACTCTGACATATAATCGTCCCAGTGCCTGCCGATATACAGGCCTGAGACGTAGGATAGGATCACGGCTGCTGCCAAAAGTATCGTTATCATAGGCCGGTACCCCACAGTTTGTCCGTAATACCTCTGGTGCTTATCACAGGGCGCAGGAAGCGTGTGTTACTAAGCAGCAGCCCGTTATGCTTCACAAAGTCACCGTACAGGTGCAGGCCGGACTCGTCAAGGAAGGCGAAGCGGCTGCCCTGGACAGCGAGGTTCATCCACTTGCTGACGCGAGGGGCGAAGCCGTGGTGATAGCGCAGCCACGGAAGGGCAATGTCACGGAAGAATATCTCTGAGTCTGTCTTGTTGTTCACGGACTCGATGGGAAGGACACCGTTATGGGCGAACCATACACGATGGCCGTCATACTCCCCGGCGAAGGGATGGCAGTTGCTCACACGCACGCTGCCGTGTGTCGCCCACCGGAAATGTATGATGATGTCCTCGTCCTCTCTCGCATGCCGTGAGAAGTCACGCCAGAAGGTGCCGAAGCTGAGACTACGATAGTAGTGTCCGTCACTCGTTACATACCCGCAGCCGTCATGGTTTACCTCAGCGGCCGCTCTGAGGAAGCTGTGTGAAGGGAGCTTGACTCCCGCTGGTTTTACTATTATTACGCACATGTTCTTGATGTTGTTAGGTTGTTATACTGGAGGGGGCAGGGCGATACCCCACCCCCGTGGTTATTAGCGCTCTCCGTATCTGAACACTCTCGCCAGGAAGTTGAGCCGTGTGTCCTGAGAGTGCCAGGCCATGGCGTTCACGTCGTCCGTATATCCGCTGAGTCTGTGGCCGCGGCTCCAGGTGATAAGCTCCATCTTGTCCTTTATCCATGTCTGTATCTTGCGGAAGTCGACAACTCCGTTGTGCTGGCGGAACTCCAGAGTCTTGCGCTGATGATAGGCCGCGTAGTTGACCGCATAGTATCTGTCATGGGTGTAGTGGCTGTGCCCGACTGTCTGGGTGAACACACGGCGGTACACGTCAGTCATAGTCCGGCAGGCGCTCAGCATGCGAACGGCTGTGTCGGAAAGGGCGTGGCAGTATGTCTGGTCCCCACGGCTCTTGCTCACGCACTTGCAGTATGCCTTGTAGGCGAGGGCGTAGTTGACACCGACGTTGATGAGGGTGGTGGCGTTCTCGTCCTTGACACCGATGTGGACATGTGTCCCGCAGGTTCTGTTGGTCGATATGCCGCATATCTCGAATGCCAGGCATGCCTTCTCCAGTTGCCCCCAGCCGGCCGCGCCCTCGAGAATAGGGCTGACAATCTCCATCATCATGCTGAACTTGTCCCCGCACTGTAGCGACGCGTCATGGGCTATCTTCCAGTCTGTACGGCTGTCCGCATGGAGGCTGACGTTATCGTAGAGCTCGTCCACTACACGCAGACCCATCGCCCGCATGGTCTCGGCGAGCTTCCTCCGGCGCCTCCTGTTGTCCAAGCCTTGCTCGTCAGGCGACATATTGCTCCAGCCCGACGGTGCCTTGAAACCGCACTCAAACTCCACTCCGAATGTGAAGCTGTTATAATCCACGGCCTCTGTACTGGGGGCGGCAGCTGGCGCCGGCTGTACGGCAGCTTGTGCCACGCCCTGGACGATGGCCTCCTGACTCTCCTCGTCAAACTCGCTGATGTCTATCACTGGGCAACCCTGACTTATCCACTGGCTCATGATGTGGCATAGGTAGTCACTTCCGTTGTCGGTGCCCCACCACGGGTCTACCGGTATGGTCTCGGTACGGAACCACGCACGGAGCTTCCGCGCCTGGACGCTTCTTGGACGGATGTCTGAGTTGTTGTAACCGTGGACGTAGACGCCCTTCTGATAGATAGCTCTGCACTTCTGGCTCTTCGGCATGTCAGAGCCCAGAATCTTCTTCACTGTGATGCACATGTTCTTTTCTGTTTTGGGTAAATAGAGGGTCACGGGGGATTCGAACCCACCGGCTGCGGGCGTTCACCCACCCACAGCCCACCGATGGTGACCCAACCAATTCCGGCCAGACCGTCTCCACATCTAACTCTGAGAGTTCTGCTGTCGTCTGCATTTGTGTGGGTGCGCTCCTTCCCGGCATCTCCTTCGGGTTATAGGCTGAGTGCGCTCGACGAGGCGAGGTGGACTCCGGACGATATACCGCACGCTTGCGGCTACATGGTGGTAGGGGTGTTGGGGTGTGATGTTAGGGGCGGCCAAATCACGCATGGCGGCGGGGTAGCGTTTAGGTAGGTGTAAGCTCCATACCAGCCCTCTATGGCGGGCGATTTTTGATTTCAGATTTTCAAGCTGTGTGGCTGTTGTTCTGATTTCTGATGCAAAGGTATGGCGAATTTTCGAATTATGCAAGAAAAAAAGGCAGTATCTTTCTTTTTGCCTGTTTTAATTGATTTACGTCAAGTGATAGACTGAATATAGGGCTATTTTTGGGTATATTTTGATGTTATCATAATGTCATGCTGAAACATACTCTATATGTATATAAGTAATGTTTACGTGTGGCAAAGGGTGTAAACACACATTTTTTTTTGCTCTCAGAGCTTCACAGGCAGCAGGCAGCAGGCAGCAGGCAGCAGGCAGCGCCACCAGAGCTTTGTGCACAATTTGTTCACAGTGGCGCACAGCTTCACCACCAGAGCTTTGTGCACAATTTGTTCACAGTGGCATGCAGC
>SFKY01000110.1 GCA_004554665.1 Bacteroidales bacterium | reverse complement strand
TCTTATGTAAAGATAGTGCAAGTCGAAGACAATAAAAAGGAAAAGACTAAGTTTTTTTATTTTTTTATGCCCTCACCCTCTCCCACGGGGCGAGGGATAGGGTGAGGGCATTATCAGGGATAGGGCAACATGCTGCGTGCATACAAAAAAAACAGGCTGCGCACACTCCATGAGGCGCAGCCTGTCGGCAAATGATGCTACCCGCTGTCTCAGCGGATAACCACCGCAAACGTGAAAGTCTTATTAGTCAATGCTATGATTTCTCTTTTGTCTGCCGGAGCTTGTAGGCCTCCACCAGATCATTGATGATACCGTCGGCCAATCCCAAACTGGGCACCATGATGCTCTCGGCACGCGCACACGCTGCCACGCAGAGGAAGATTTCCGCTGCAGGAACGATCACATCGGCGCGGTCGGGTTTCAGGCTATAGGCACGCATGCGTTCCTCCACACTCAGCTTCGACAACCGCTTGTACCATTTGTCAAGCGTGGCCACAGGCAATCTGTCTGTCTGCTTGTCCCGCTTGTCGGCCAACCGGTACAGTTTGTTAATGTTTCCACCACTGCCTATAATGACGATATTGTCGTAATCCTTTGTCAGCTCACTGATTTCCTGTCGCATGGCCACCGTGGTCTCGGGGGGCACCTTGCCCTCAAGCAACCTGATGGTACCCACGTTGTACGAGTGGCTGTAGATCCGTTCCCCATTGGACATGAGCGTCACCTCGGTGCTACCACCGCCCACGTCCACATACAGATAGTTGCCCGGCCCCGACATCAGCGAGAGATGGGTGTCATAGACAATCTGCGATTCCTCATCTCCCGAAATGATTTCGAGCTTCATGCCCGTCTCCTTGGCAATCTTCTTGATTATGTCGCGCCCGTTTTTGGCATCGCGCATGGCCGACGTGGCACAGGCGCGGTACGTGGCCACTCCATACACCTTCATCAGCTGGCGGTATGCTTTCATGGTGTGCAAGAACTGATATGCACGGGCTTCCGACAGTTTGCCGTTGGCAAACACATCCATACCCAAACGCAGCGGTACGCGCACAAAGAGGCTCTTGCGCAGCGTCACCTCGCCGCTCTCGTCTACGTCTGCATGCTTGATGAGCAGACGGGCTGCATTAGAACCCACGTCGATGGCTGCGAGTTCAAAACTGTCAATGATGGTCATAGGTCTCAATTTCCTTTAAGTATGCCTGATATAATGCTTCTTGTGATCTGAAGGGTGCAGCTCCTGCCGTCTGGGCAGGCAGCCAGTCGGTCCCCCGACCGTCCACTTGCCGTCCGTTGGTCGTGTCTTGCAGCCCATACTCCACCGTGCGGAGCAGGTCGCGCTGCAAGTCCTCGTCGTAGACGGGTGTCATCACCTCTATCCTGCTGTTCAGGTTGCGCGGCATCCAGTCTGCCGAACCTAAATAGTAGCGTGGTTTGCCCCCGTTGCAGAACACCAGGATGCGCGCATGCTCCAGATAGCGGTCAATGATACCCACGACACGAATATGGGCACTCACATCGGGCACTCCCGGCACCAACGAGCAGTTGCCGCGCAGCACAATGTCTATCTGCACGCCCGCATTGGAGGCTTGGTAGAGCTTGTCCACCACCTCGGGGTCGGTGATATGGTTGATTTTCATCTTCACCCACGCCTCTTTGCCGGCTTTCGCATTGCGAATCTCGGTGTCGAGCAGGCGCAGGATGCGCGACTTCATGGCGTTGGGCGATACCAGCAGTTGGTTGAACCGGGGCTGGGAGAACGGGCGGTCGATAAATTCGAACACCCGCGCCACATCGTTCACGATACCCTGCCGCGCCGTCATCATCAGATAGTCGGTATAGGCCCTCGCGTTGCCCTCGTGGAAGTTGCCTGTCCCCACGCAGGCTATGTTGCCCTTCTTGGACTCGATGTACAGCAACTTGGAGTGAATTTTCAGTCCCTCCACGCCATACACCACTTTCACCCCCTCTTCCTGCATGCGGCGGCTCCACTTGATGTTGCTCTGCTCGTCAAATCGTGCCAGCAGCTCCACCACCGCCGTCACCTTCTTGCCGTTGCGTGCGGCGGTAATCAGCGCCTTCACCACCTTCGAGTCCTTAGCCAGACGGTAGAGCGTGGTCTTGATGGCTTTCACCTCGGGCTTGTAGGCCGCCTCTCTGAGCAGCCTGATATACCCGTCGAATGAGTGGTAGGGCACATGGATGAACCGGTCTTTGCGCCTGATCTGGTCCAGTACGCTCTCTTCGGCCACAAACTCGGGCTTCATCAGCTGCCGCCATGCGGGATATTTCAGTTCCCGGTGTCCGCAGTCGGGAAAACTCATCAGGTCTTTGTGGTTCTGGTAGCGTCCGCCCGCCAGCGACGTGTCGAGCCGCTTGGTGTCGAGCCTGTCCAGGATGCGTCTCAGCAGGGGGCGGGGCATCTCGCGGTCGTAGATCACGCGCACGGCATCGCCCCGCTTGCGGCTGTCCACTCCCGCGGCGATACGCTCCAGCATGCCATAGTCTTGCTCGTTGTCCATCTCCATCTCTGCGTCTTTGGTAAACTTGAACGAGTAGGCGCGGTACGTGCCGGCCTTCAGTCCGGCGAAGATGACGGGCAGGCAGTGGCGTATTACATCGTCCAGATAGATGATGTCGCTGCGCCCCTCGGGGGCAGGCAGCGTCACCCAGCGCCCCAGTTGACGGTCGGGCACCTTCAGTATAGCGTACTTAGTCTTATGAGGCTCTTCGTCATCCACCTTTTCCACCGCCAGATAGATGCGGTTGTCCTCCAGCGTGGCGATGTCGTCTATCTGCGAGAGCCAGATGGGGATGACCGTGCCGTTGAGCTTGTCGTAGAAGTAACGGTCGAGAAACTCGCGCTGCACCTCATCGAGCTGCAGTTCGTTAACGAAGCGTATGCCGTGTGTCTCCAGTTCCCGCTGTACCTCGGCCACAGCCTCGGTATATTCGGTGCTATATTGCTCATTGAGCTTATTGATCTGTTTCAGGCTCCGCTTGAGGCTGTGGTACAGCCGCTTGTCCAGATTGGGCTCATCGAGCAGCCGGTTGATAGAGGCCACGCGCACCCTGAAAAACTCGTCCAGATTGTTGGAGTAGATGCCCAGAAACGACAACCGTTCCAGCAGAGGCACCTCAGGCTTCTTGGCCTCGGTCAAGATGCGATGGTTGAAGTACATCCAGCTCACATCGCGCTCCACATAGTTTTTTTCGGTCTTGTCTGCCATACGTGTTGTGCCTATTACTTTTTATTACTGTCCGCTAAACTTTTGATGAAGATACAAATTTAGGGCTGACACTTCTCCCGAGGTAGCAGCCCTTTTTGTTATCTTTGCTTTTGCATA
>SFKY01000051.1 GCA_004554665.1 Bacteroidales bacterium | reverse complement strand
CCTGCTTTGTAAAGGGATTCAGTAAAGACATAAAATGAGAGTGAAGTAATTTAGTAAAACAACAAGAAAAGTGTAAAGTAAAATCAGTCAAAGTCAAAATGCCACGTTTACGACCTCTAAATGCCGCATTTAGGTGGGCTAAATGCCACCTTTAGCCTGACAGAGGTAATTTCGGGAAGAAATTGTCGCCGTTTCCGCTTTTTTATGTATCTTTGTCAGGACTGCACGGAATGCCCGTGCGAAGCATCTGTTTACTGACCAAACTTGACCATCATGTTTCTACTACAACTGACCATCGTCCTTGTGGCCCTGTATGTGGGCTCGCGTTACGGAAGTCTGGCTCTGGGAGCCATATCGGGCATCGCCCTGGCCCTGCTGGTACTGGGCTTCGGACTGAAGCCGGGCAATCCGCCCACAGACGTCATCTATATCATTGTGGCGGCGGTGACCTGCGCCGGCATGATGCATGCCTCGGGCGGCATGGACTGGCTCATACAGATAGCCGAGCGACTGCTGCGCCGCCATCCGGGACACATCACGTTTTTTGCGCCGCTATGTACCTTCTTCCTCACCGTCCTGGTGGGTACAGGGCATGTGGTCTATACGCTCATGCCCATCATCTGCGACATAGCGCTGCGCAAAGGCATCCGTCCGGAGCGCCCCTGTGGCGTGGCATCCATCGCCTCGCAGGTGGGTATCACCTGCTCGCCTATTGCCGCGGCCGTAGTGGCCTTTGCCACCATCTCGGCCGCCAACGGGTTCGACATCACCATTCCCCGCATCCTCATGGTCACGCTCCCAGCCAGTGTCATCGGTCTGCTGGCAGCCAGCGCCTGCTCCTATAAGCGCGGTCTGGATCTGGACAAAGACCCTCAGTTCCAGGCCCGTCTGCGCAATCCTGAGACCTATCAGTATATGTACGGCAACGAGGCTACGCTGCTGGACAGGGAGATACCGGCCTCGGCACGCCGTGCGGTGTACATCTTCCTCGGAGCCATCGCCCTCATCGTGGTCTACGCCTCGTGTCAGAGCCTGCTCCCCACCTACAGTCAGGTGGTGGCGGTGAACGGTGCCACGGGGACATGGAACGGACTGACGGCTGCCCAACTGGTGCAGCTGGGGATTGTCCGGGAAGGACTGACGCAGGTGGTGGAGCAACCCCTCAAGATGAATATCGTGATACAGGTGGTGATGCTGGTGGCAGCAGCCCTCATCGTGATCTTCTGCAAGGCAAGCCCCAAGAAGGCGGTGGCCGGTGCGGTGTGGCAGAGCGGCATGGTGGCCGTGGTGGCCATCTATGGCATCGCGTGGATGGCCGACACGCTGTTTTCCAACTACATGGGCGACATTCAGCAACTGCTCTCATCGGTGGTGCACGACTATCCGTGGAGCATCGCCTTCGTCTTTTTCGCCGTTTCGATGCTCATCAACTCGCAGGGAGCCGTGGTAGTGTCGATGCTGCCGCTGGCATACTCGCTGGGCATACCGGGCGAGGTGCTGCTGGGTGTGTTCCCGAGCGTGTACGGCTACTTCTTTATCCCCAACTATCCCTCCGACATCGCCACGGTCAACTTTGACCGGAGCGGCACGACCGTTATCGGCAAGTACCTGCTCAACCACAGTTTCATGATGCCGGGACTGGTGAGCGTAGGGGTGGCCACACTCATCTCCATGCTGCTCGCCCGACTGCTGTACTGACACCCATACGGGCAGGCCAAATGGCGACCGTGGACGCTTCGCGAAGACAATAATTGGCCGCAGCACGCATATTCCCCCGCCATATTTTTCGATGAATCGAATTTTTGCATTACCTTTGCGTAAAAGATATTGTTGATATGACACAAGAAGAGAAGACCCGCATAGAAGAACGCATCGTTGACGTGCTGAAGACGGTGTACGACCCGGAGATTCCGGTAGATATCTGGAACTTAGGAATGATCTACAAGGTGGATGTACGCGATGACCACACCGTGGAAGTGGACATGACGTTCACGGCCCCATCGTGTCCGGCAGCCGATTTCATCCTCGAGGACGTACGCACCAAGATAGAGAGTCTGGAAGAAGTGAAGTCGGCCACCATCAATCTGGTCTTCGACCCCGTATGGGACCAGAGCATGATGAGCGAAGAGGCACGGGTAGAACTGGGATTTGACTGATCAGAAGACGATGAAGAACGTATATTTCCTCTCCGACGCACACCTCGGCTCGTGGGCCATTGCGCACGGGCGCACCCAAGAGCGGCGACTGGTGCGGTTTCTCGACAGCATCAAGACCAAGGCGGCCGCCATCTATCTGCTGGGCGACATGTTCGACTTCTGGAACGAGTACCGCTACGTGGTGCCAAAAGGCTATACACGGTTCCTCGGCAAGCTCTCCGAACTGACAGACATGGGCGTGGAGGTACACTTCTTTACCGGCAACCACGACATCTGGACCTACGGCTATCTGGAAGAAGAGTGCGGGCTCATCGTCCACAAGGCACCGCTCACTACCGAAATCTACGACAAGGTGTTTTACCTCGCCCACGGCGACGGGCTGGGTGACCCCGACCCCAAATACCGGTTCCTGCGCCGCATGTTCCATAACCGCACGTGCCAGCGTCTCCTCAACTTCATCCATCCCCGCTGGGGCATGGCTCTCGGACTCACCTGGGCCAAGCATAGCCGTCTCAAGCGCGCCGATGGCAAGGAGGCACCCTACATGGGCGAGGACAGGGAGTTTCTGGTGCGCTACACCAAGGAGTATCTGCAAGGACACAAGGACATAGACTATTTCATCTACGGGCACAGGCATATCGAACTGGACCTGATGCTGAGCCGAAAGACGCGCATGATGATTCTCGGAGATTGGATATGGCAGTTCTCGTACGCCGTTTTCGACGGCGAACACATGTTCTTGGAGACCTACGTAGAGGGCGAGAGTCGCCCTTAGGACACACATCAAAGCCCGCCGACGCGGGCTTTAACTTTTATTACATAATAAAATAGTGTGAAAAACAACGACAAAAGCAAAAAAAGCGGTATCTTTGTTTGCGGAACGTATGCCTAAGGCATACTCCCTGTATCTACCACAGCAACGGTCTGTGGCCAATGACTCTGTATGCCGGAGACAAGGCCGCCACAGACATGGAGGACTGACATGAACACTATACAAAAAACAACATAACTAAAAGACAACAACCATGAAGTATCCTAAAATTGGTATTCGCCCGACGATCGATGGTCGTCAAGGAGGCGTTCGTGAGAGCCTGGAAGGCAAGACTATGGCACTGGCTCACGCAGTGGCAGACCTCATTTCAACCAATCTGAGAAACGGAGACGGCTCCCCGGTGGAGTGTGTCATCGCCGACGGCACCATCGGCCGCGTGGCAGAGAGCGCTGCCTGCGCCGAGAAGTTTGAGCGCGAGGGCGTGGGTAGCACCATCACCGTGACTTCTTGCTGGTGCTACGGCTCCGAAACCATGGACATGAACCCGCATTATCCCAAGGCTGTATGGGGCTTTAACGGCACAGAGCGCCCAGGTGCAGTGTATCTGGCTGCCGTACTGGCCGCACACGCACAGAAGGGTCTGCCCGCTTTCGGCATCTACGGACACGACGTGCAGGATCTGGAAGACAACACCATCCCCGCCGACGTGGCCGAGAAGATTCTGCGCTTTGCCCGCGCCGCTCAGGCTGTGGCTACCATGCGCGGCAAGAGCTATCTGAGCATGGGTAACACCTGTATGGGTATCGCCGGCAGTATCGTCGACGCCGACTTCTTCCAGGATTACCTCGGCATGCGTACCGAGTACGTGGACTTGGTAGAGATTCTGCGCCGCGTGGAAGAGGGCATCTACGACCCCGAGGAGTACAAGAAGGCGATGGCATGGACAGAGAAATACTGCAAGTGCAACGAGGGCCGCGACTACAACGTTGAGAAGGGCAAGGCCAAGACCCGTGAACAGAAGGACGAGGACTGGGAGTTCACCGTCAAGAACATGATGATCATCAACGACCTCATGCACGGCAATCCCAGACTGCTCGAACTGGGATTCAAGGAGGAGTCTTTAGGACACAACGCCATCCTCGGCGGTGTGCAGGGACAGCGCCAGTGGACTGACTACAAGCCCAACTTCGACTTCCCTGAGGCACTGATGTGTACCTCGTTCGACTGGAACGGCATCCGCGAAGCTAACGTATTGGCTACCGAGAACGACGCGCTGAACGGTGTAGCGATGCTCTTCGGCCACCTGCTCACCAACAAGGGTGTGATGTTCTCCGACATCCGTACCTACTGGAGCCCTGAAGCCGTGAAGCGCGTGACTGGCAAGGAAGCTACAGGTATGGCAGCAGGCGGATTTATCCATCTCATCAACTCGGGTGCTACGACTCTCGACGCTACTGGAGCCATGACCGATGCCGAGGGCAACGCCACCATGAAGCACCCCTGGGAGATGACAGAGGCCGATGTCGAGGCTTGTCTCAAAGCCACCACATGGTATCCGGCAGATAGAGACTACTTCCGTGGCGGCGGTTTCTCTTCCAACTTCCTCACCAAGGGCGGCATGCCTATGACAATGATGCGTGTGAACCGTGTCAAGGGTCTCGGCCCCGTGCTGCAGATTGCAGAGGGATGGTCTGTAGACCTGGATCCCGAAATCCACGACGTACTCAACAAGCGTACCGACAAGACATGGCCCACTACATGGTTCGTTCCCCGTCTCGATCCGACACGCGATGCTTTCAAGGACGTGTACTCGGTAATGAACAACTGGGGTGCCAACCACGGAGCTATTGCCTACGGACACATTGGTGCCGACGTCATCACACTGGCCTCTATCCTCCGCATCCCCGTCTGCATGCACAACGTGGCTGACGAGGACATCTTCCGTCCCGCAGCATGGAATGCCTTCGGTATGGACAAGGAGGGAGCTGACTATCGTGCTTGCGAAAACTTCGGTCCTATCTACAAATAAGCAGACAGGAACCTTATAGCCAATCTATCATCCACTAACATATCCGATACCAGGGTCTTCTTCCCTGGTATCGGAATGTTTCTAAAAACCGAAAACCTCTATGGAGAAGACCAAACTCGTAGAAAAAAAATACCTCGTTACCTTTATTCTCATCACGACCCTGTTTGCGCTCTGGGGCTTTGCCAATGATATCACCAACCCGATGGTTGCCGCCTTCCAGACGGTCATGGAAATCTCCGCCGCCAAAGCCTCGCTCGTACAGTTTGCCTTCTACGGCGGCTACGCCACGATGGCCATCCCGGCAGCCCTCTTCATCCGCAAGTACAGCTACAAGAGCGGTATCCTGCTGGGACTTTCACTGTACGCGGTAGGTGCTTTCCTCTTTATTCCTGCCGCTGCCAACCAGGAGTTCTCGTTCTTCTGCATCTCGTTGTACATCCTCACGTTCGGCCTGGCATTCTTGGAGACCACAGCCAACCCCTTTATCCTCTCACTGGGCAGCAAGGAGACCTCAACGAGAAGACTTAATCTCTCACAGGCATTCAACCCGATGGGCTCGCTCAGCGGTATGGCCGTGGCTTCACTGATTGTGCTGCCACAACTCATCTCCGACAAGCGTGATGCCGCCGGTGCCATCATATTCCCCACCCTCTCCGAGGCAGAGAAAGCAAATATCAGACTGCACGACTTGGCTGTCATCCGCGACCCGTACGTAGTCATCGGCCTGGTGGTGGTGGTGATGCTGGTAGTCATCGCCCTAACCAAGATGCCCCGCACCGAGAGCCACGGAGAGCAGAGTAAGGTAAAGGATACACTACGCAACCTGTGGCACAACAGCGCCTACAAGGAAGGCGTGGTTACCCAGATGTTTTACGTGGCCGCCCAGATCATGACGTGGACATTCATTATCCAGTACGCCGGCCACTTGGGTATCACCAAGGCCACCGCCCAGATGTACAACATCGTGGCGATGGTACTGTTTCTTACCGGCCGCTTTATCAGCACATTCCTGATGAAGTACGTCAACACCCGCCTGCTGCTGGCCATCTTTGCCACAGGAGCCGCCATCTGTGCCGCGGGCTCCATCCTGTTTGTCGGCATGACCGGTCTGTACTGTCTGGTAGGCATCAGTGTGTTTATGTCGCTCATGTTCCCCACCATTTATGGCATTGCCTTGGAGAATGTCAAGGCAGAGGATGCCAGTCTGGGCGCAGCCTTCTTGGTAATGGCCATCGTGGGCGGTGCCATCATGCCCCCCTTGCAGGGCTTGGTGATCGACATGGGTACCATCTGCGGACATCCGGCTGTGAATGTATCGTATGCATTGCCGCTGATTTGCTTCATCGTGGTATTTACTTACGGTATCAGACAATACCGCGCCAGTCTGAAATAAAGACAAGAAACGGTTATAAGCGCACCTAATAAACAACATCAATCGTTGGAAATGAAGAAAGGGTAAAGATGTGGAGTTCCCATCATCTTTACCCTTTTCCTGTTTAGTGGTTCTTACCCTTGGCAAGCTACCGCCTTACTTGCTCTGCGAAACCAATTCCACGGTATCGCGTGCGATGACAATCTCCTCATCGGTGGGTATCATCACCACTTTCACCTTAGAATCGTCGGCAGAGAGCACTTGCTCCACGCCGCGGCAGTGGTTGCGCTCCTTGTCCATCTTCACGCCCAAGTATTCGAGACCTGTGCACGAATCCCAGCGCACACCCTCCTGGTTCTCACCCACACCGGCAGTCCAGACGATGATGTCCACACCGTTCATGGCTGCTGCGTATGCGCCGATATACTTCTTGATGCGGTAGTTGTACATGGCCAGTGCCAGTTTGGCACGCTCGTTGCCTTCCTTGTCGGCGCTCTCCACCTCGCGCATATCTGAGCTCAGGCCGGAAATACCCAGCACACCGCTCTCCTTGTTGAGATATTCGGCCATCTCCTGCGGTGTCTTGCCGAGTTTCTCCATCAGGTAGGTCACAGCAGAGGGGTCAATGTCGCCGCTGCGCGAACCCATCATCAGGCCGGCAAGCGGTGTAAGTCCCATCGTGGTATCAATCACCTTGCCATACATGACGGCTGCCATCGAGGCACCGTTGCCGATATGGCAGGTGATGATCTTCTGCGTCTTGATGTCCACGCCGAGGAAGTCGCACACACGCTGCGACACGTAGCGATGGCTCGTTCCGTGGAAGCCATAGCGACGCACATGATATTTCTCGTACAGTTCGTAAGGCACGGCGTACAGATAAGCATGGGCGGGCATGGTAGAGTGGAACGCATTGTCAAACACTGTCACCTGCGGGGTATCGGGCATGAGCGCATCCACGGCACGGATGCCGCGCAGATGTCCAGCATTGTGCACAGGAGCCAAGTCGCAGAGGCTCTCGATGCCGTCCTCCACCTCCTTGGTGACGATGCAGCTCTTCTCGAAGAGGTCGCCACCCTGCACGATACGGTGACCCACCGCGTCGATCTGGTCGAGGCTCTTCAGCGCACCATATTTGGGGTCGAGCAAGAGTTGGAACACAAACTTCACGCCCTCTTTGTGGTCGGGCATATCATGCATCACCTTCTCCTTGGAGCCGTCTTTGAGCGTCACTTTGACGAAGGCATTGTCGAGACCGATACGTTCAGCACCACCCTGGGCCAGCACGCTCTCGTCACTCATATCATAGAGCTTGTACTTGATAGAGCTGCTGCCGCAATTCAATACTAATACTATCATGAATGTCAGTTTTTATAATAGGGATTTGACGTTATTACATTAGTCTTTCTTGGCATCCTGTGCCTGGCAGGCGGTGATGGCCACCATGTAGTAGATATCATCTACCGAGCAACCACGGCTCAAGTCGTTTACCGGACGTGCGATACCCTGGAGGATAGGACCGATGGCCACGGCACCACCCAGACGCTGTACCAGTTTGTAGCCGATGTTGCCCACTTCCAAGTTGGGAGCAATCAGCACATTAGCCTTGCCGGCAATCTCAGAACCCTTGGCTTTCTTCTCAGCCACCGAGGGAACGAGGGCTGCATCTGCCTGCATCTCGCCGTCCACCTTCAGCTCCGGATATTTCTCCTTGGCCAGCTGGGTAGCCTCGATTACCTTGTCTATGATATACACACTCTTGCCGGTAGCCTTGTCGATGGGGTCTTTGGCGCTCCCCTTGGTCGAGAAGCTCAGCATGGCCACGCGCGGCTCCTCGATACCTGCCACGCTGTGGGCAGTCTGTGCCGTGGTATAGGCTATCTGTGCCAACTGGTCTGCCGTGGGGTTGGGAGTCACGGCCACGTCGCCCATGACGACCACTCCATCCTTGCCAAACTGTTTCTGCTCCGTGATGAGCAACATGGCGCCGCTCACGCACGAGATGCCGGGGGCACACTTGATAATCTGCAGAGCCGGGCGCAGGGTGTCGCCGGTAGTGCTGAGAGCGCCGGAGATCTGGCCGTCGGCACCCTCGGTCTTGATAATCATACAGCCCAAGTAGAGATTGTTTTTCACCAGTTCGCGGGCCTGTTCGATGGTCATGCCCTTCTTCTTGCGGATTTCGGCCAGCAGGGCGGCATACTCCTCCGACTTGGGATTATCCAATGGATCCACGATCGTAGCCTTGTCGATGTGCGTCAAGCCCCAGCCTTCTGCCAGCGACTTGATATGGGCAGGGTTACCGATGAGGATAAGGTCTGCGATGTCGTCAGCCAGCACCTTGTCGGCTGCTTTCAGAGTGCGCTCCTCCTCTGCTTCGGGGAGCACGATGCGCTGCTTGTTTGCCTTAGCGCGCGCTACAATTTGTTGCAATAAATCCATAGTTTATTTATGATTAAAGTTCGTTGTCGTTTAGGGAAACCCTCACTTTGCCATTTAGATATTGCAAAAGTAGCAATTTTTTATCATATCATGGCCATGACAGTACAAAAATCTCTAAGGTTTTTCGCTTACATCGCCATCAGCTTTGTCAGCAGGCTCTCCAGCTCCTCCGCGGAGAGGCGAAGACGGAAAGAGCCGTTCACTGCCATGCTGATACGCCCCGTCTCTTCAGACACCACCACAGCGATGGCATCAGAACTCTGCGATATGCCCATCGCCGCACGGTGACGCAAGCCCAGTTCTTTGGGAATATCCATGTCATGAGATACAGGGAGAATACATCCGGCGGCCTTGACACGCTTCTTGGAGATGACCATCGCACCATCGTGCAGCGGGGAGTTCTTGAAAAATATGTTCTCGATAAGCCGCTGGTTGATGTTGGCATCTATCGTGTCGCCTGTGTCTACAATGTCATCCAGCGGCGTGGCACGCTCTATGACTATCAGCGCCCCCACCTTGCCCTTGGCCATGCTCATGCAGGCCATGACGATGGGCATGATGGTCTCCTTGTCCTCCTGACCCTCCTTCTTGTCCGACGAGAAGAAGCGCAGCAGATTCCGGAACCGCTGGTGGGCACCGAGCGTATAGAGAAACTTGCGTATATCCTCCTGGAAGAGAACGATGAGCGCCAGCACACCCACGCTCACCAACTTGTCCATGATACTGCCGAGCAGGCGCATCTCTAACACCTGACTAACAAAGAGCCACAACACCACAAACACCATGATGCCGATAAACACATTGAGCGACCGGCTCTCCTTCATCAGCCGGTAGATGTTGTAAAGCAACACCGCGACGAGGAAAATATCAATAATATCCTTTATGCCAAAATCGAAAAACATACGCAAGGAATTGTAAAAGACACCCTATCCATATATATTGCCCAAACAGAGATACTGTCCAATTATGAATGATGAATTCCCAATTATGAACTGTGAATTGTAAATTATGAATTGACAAGGGTTTTGCCCACCACTGCCACCGTGTCGACAGCCTCCTTGACATCGTGTACACGCAAGATGCTCGCTCCCTTAGTGAGGGCCAGTGCGTGGAGTGCGGTGGTACCCGCCAACGAGGTAGTAGGATCTCCTCCCACCAACTTGTATATCATCGACTTGCGCGAAACGCCCACCAGCACCGGCAATTCAAGCACTTGCAGTTTTTCCAAGCCGGCCATCAACTGGTAATTCTGCTCCAAAGTCTTGCCGAAACCAAAACCAGGGTCCAGGATGATGTCCTTGCAACCCCGGTCGCGCAGTTGCTGCACCTCATCGGCAAATGAGAGCAACATATCCTTCAGCGTAGGTTTCACAGACATGAGGATGTACGGGCACTGCAGCATTCCCACCACGTCAAACATGCGCTCCTCCTCGTGGATAGGCGTGTTGACGATGCCCGTGATGCCGCCCTCGCTCACGTCGTTGATGATGTCGGCACCCCAGTCCTCGATACAACGGCGGGCAACGGCAGGCCGATAGGTGTCGACAGATACCACGGCATCGGGCACCTCTCTCCGCACGATGCCCAACGCCCACTGCAAGCGGCGCGCCTCCTCGTCGGCGCTCACCTCTTGCGCCCCGGGACGGGTCGAGAAGGCACCCACGTCGATCATACTGCCGCCCTGCTCCACTATCTCCACCGCACGCTCGGCTATCTCACGCTCCGTCTGCTTGCGGCTGCCCTCATAAAAACTGTCTGGTGTGACATTCAGGATACCCATCACCTGCGGTTGGCAGAGGTCGATGAGTCGTCCCCTCACATTGATTGTATATTCCATTTGTCAATAATCTCACATTAGGTTTCCATCATAGCGGCTCCACGCCCCTATGCAGCGACAAAGTTAGCATAAAAATCCGAGTATGCGAAGCCCATAGGCGATTATTTTTCATGCTACAGACTGCAAACGGCGGCGGGAGGTGCGCCACTCCGAAAAATCGGCTGTGGCATATCTCCACCGTAAATACCATGATTAGCGCGCTAAAGGTGGCATTTACGACCCGTAAACGCCACCTTTAGCCAATAGATATATCATTTCGGCCGCCGCACGCATGGTGCGTGTGACCTTTTCATCAACCTATTCCGCCACTTTAAACGAAGCCTTGAGGGGAAGGTTGTCGGCCGCCGTTCCCACGAGAGCCGTGAACGTACCCGGCTCCAGCACCCAATCGTGCTGCGACTCGCCCCAGAAACTCAGGGCGCGACGGTCTATGGTGAGGGTCACATCGCGGTCCTCACCCGGTTGCAGCCACACTTTGGCAAACGCCTTGAGTTCTTTGTACGGGCGATCCACGCTGGCCTCATCGTCGTGGATATAGAGCTGTACCACTTCGGCACCGGCGCGCTTTCCCGTATTCTTCACGTTCACGGTAAAGGCGAGTTGGCCGTTGGCCGGCATCACCGGCTGCGACACACGCAGGTCTGACAGGCGGAAAGAGGTGTACGACAGACCGTGACCGAAAGCAAATGCCGGACGTATGCCGTGCTTGTCGGCCCATCGGTAGCCCACATAGATGCCCTCCTTGTAGTCCTCATGGATGAGTTTCTTATACCCGACGGTGACATTGCGGCCCAGCCTCTCGTCATAGAAAGGTGGGGTGTCGTACCAGGTGCCGGGATAGGTGCCGAGGGCATGCGAGCCATAATCGTCGAGCCGCTCCATCCATGTAAAGGGTAGTTTGCCCGACGGGTTGGCTTCTCCCGTCAGGATGCGGGCTATCACGGTGCCGGCCTCGGAGCCCAAGTACCACGCCTGAACGACAGCCTTCACGCTGTTGCGCCACGGCATGGCTACGGCAGCGCCCGACAGGTTGACGAACACCACATTGGGGTTGGCCTTCACCAGCGCTGCCACTACGGCATCTTGCCCATAGGGCAGCTCCAGTGCCTTGCGGTCGTGCCCCTCGCAGTCTTGATAGTCGCTCTTGTTCAGTCCACCCACAAAGATCACATAGTCTGCGCCCTTGGCCTTGGCCACTGCATCGGCCATCAGTTGCTCTGCCGAGCGGCTTTCCGCCTCTTTGTCTCCCGATGAAATGCCATCTTGGCTGCTGTCGGCTCCACTCACATAGCCACACTCATAGTCTACCGTCACATCAGGACACAACTGGGCCATAAGTCGGCGCAGTCCGTCGAGCGGAGAGACTTCGCGCTGCACCTTGAGCGACGACGAGCCGCCGCCCACGGTCATCATCTTCACCGCATTCTCGCCCACTACCAGCACCCGGCGATTCTTGTAGTTGCGCATGGGGAGCAGCGAGCCCTTGTTTTGCAGCAGCACCACGCCCTCTTCGCCGATGGTGCAGGCGGCCTCATAGTGGTCTTCCGAGCAGAGGTAGCCGTGGCCCCGATGGGGATTCATGGTGGTGCGGAAATGGAGGCGCAGCACGCGGCGCACCTTATCATCCAGCTCCTTCATGTCGAGTTTGCCCTCGAGAAGGGCACGCTTGTAGGGCAGGGCGAGATAATAATAGTCATAGGCGTTGGCCTTGCCCTTGGCCAGACCGTCCGTATAAGAGCCAAACTCCATGTCGAGCCCGTTGCGGGCAGCCTGTGTGGTGTTGCGGCAGCCTCCCCAGTCGCTCACCACCACGCCGTCAAATCCCCACTCCTGCTTCAGGATGCGGTTGAGCAGCACCTCGTTGTGGCAACAGTATTGTCCGTCGTACAGATTGTAGGCACCCATCACGCCCCACACGCCTGCCTCCTTGACGGCGGCCTCGAAAGCGGGCAGATAGATTTCGCGGAGCGCACGGTCGGATACGGTCACGTTCACCTTCGTACGGTATTCCTCGTCATTGTTGAGCGCAAAATGCTTCACGCAGGCCGACACGCCATTGGCCTGCACGCCTTGGATGTAAGGCACGCACAGACGGGCGGCCAAGAAGGGGTCTTCGCCCATGTACTCGAAGTTGCGCCCGTTGAGGGGAGTACGGTTGATGTTCACACCCGGGCCCAGAATCATGTCCTTGGACCTGTAGAGCGCCTCCTCGCCAAGCACGGTACCGTAGCGCAGGGCCATGTCGGTGGAGAACGTAGCCGCCAGACAGGTAAGTGCCGGGAACGCCACACACGAGTCATTGGTCTGGCCTGCCTGTCCCCACTTGTCCCACAAGGTATTGGCGCGCACACCATGCGGACCGTCGGATGTCCATAAATCGGGGATGCCGAGACGGGGCACGCCGGCAGCCGAAAACTTGCTCTGGGCGTGGATAATTCTGATTTTCTCGTCCAATGTCATCAGACTCAAGGCACTCTCTACTCGTTTTTCGATAGGCTGTGATGCATCAAGATAAGCCGGACGCTGCGCCTGCATGTGCTGCGCTCTCCCTACGAACAGGAGCAACAACACGAAGATAGTTTGCTTCATGATAGTCATTTTTCAGATATTCGTTATATACTAAGGATGATATGATGCTATGTAGTTGCAAAAATACGATTTTTAGCCTTATGCGACACGTTTTCACCCAATTAATTTATGTTAAAGTCGACAAAGGCTTCCAAGGTGCCAACGACCGCTTCGTGGCACTTATTCTCAACATTTTCCGCGAATCATAAGCAAGGGACAGATATTTTTTGTACTTTTGCGATGACAAAACTTACAAAGACAATGGAAACAAGTGCACTGTACCAACTATACCGGCAGCAGCAGGTGGTGACCACCGACAGCCGCCATTGCCCCGAAGGCAGTATCTTCATAGCCCTGAAAGGGGCTTCGTTTGACGGCAACCGTTTTGCCGAAGCAGCCCTCCAGCAGGGATGCGCCTATGCCGTGGTGGACAATCCGGCCTATTGCCCGCAAGGAGACGCGCGCTATATCCTGGTGCCCGACTGCCTGACGGCTTACAAAGAACTGGCCCGAGAGCATCGCCGGCAGTTCCAGATACCGGTCATCGGCATCACGGGCACCAACGGCAAGACCACTACCAAGGAACTGGTGTCGGCAGTGCTGGCCGAACGCTATCGCGTGATGTGTACCGAGGGCAACTACAACAACGATGTGGGTGTACCCAAGACGCTCTTGCGCCTGACCGAAGAGGACGAGATAGCCGTGGTGGAGATGGGGGCATCGCATCCCGGCGACATCCGCCAACTGGTGGAATATGTGGAGCCCACCTGCGGACTGATAACCAATGTGGGGCGCGCCCATCTGCAAGGGTTCGGCTCATTTGAGGGTGTGAAGCGCACCAAGGGCGAGCTGTACGACTGGCTGAAGGCACACGATTGCCTCACCTTTATCGATGCCGACAATGAGCACCTGGTGGCAATGGCCAATGAAAGGGGACTGGGGCGTATGGTCAGCTATTCGGCCTCGGCCGACAGCGCCGCCACGGTAGAGGGCGAGGCCGTGAGCTGTGACCCGCTGCTGCGATTTGCGTGGTGGGCAGAGGGCACGGGGCGCCACGAGGTGCAGACCCGGCTCATAGGCGCGTACAATGTGACCAACCTGTTGGCCGCTGTGGCCATCGGTCGATACTTCGGCGTGAGCGATGCCTGCATAGACCATGCCCTCGCCCACTACGAGCCCACCAACAACCGCTCACAGCTCACCGTGACACCACACAACAGTCTGATAGTGGATGCCTACAACGCCAATCCTACCAGCATGCGGGCAGCGATTGACAACTTCTGTTTCATGCAGGTGCCCAACAAGATGGCCATACTGGGCGACATGCGCGAACTGGGTGAGGCTTCGGCCGAGGAGCACCAGCGCGTTGCCGACTACCTGCAAGCCCGAGGGTTGGACAACGTGTGGCTGGTAGGCAGCGAGTTTGCCCAAACCCAATGCCCCTACCGCAAGTTTGCTGACGTGGAGGAGGTGAAGCACGCACTCGCCGAGGCTATGCCTACCCAGCACTATATCCTGATCAAGGGCAGCAACGGTATCCATCTGTCGCAACTGGCTTCTATCCTGTAGAGACTGCCTCTCGCGGAGGAAGCGGATGTGACAGAAACCGTGTTTCTCACACATACTTGCCACGAAAAAAGGGTGACAATGGCCGGAACCATCGTCACCTTTTTTTCGTGGCAATCATCAATTACTGATCCGCCTACTCTACCGTCACCTCGTCGATAAAGAACCAGGCGGGATAGCCTACGCCATAGTGCCATGAGGGACAGAGTCCCAGACCGTGCACCACCACGCGGACATAGCGGGCCGTGACAGGTGCTGCCACGCTGACGGTAGCCGGGACAAACTTGACGGAGGCATCGCGGTCGTCGGCAAAGGTGTGCGTGCCGAAAGGATGATAAGTCTCGCCATCGGTGGAATAGGCATAGTCCACGCTACGCGGCTGGAGCACCCACGCTCCGAGCTGATGGAGAAAATCGGTGGTAATGCGGCTGACCTGCTGGTCGCTTCCCATGTCGAGCAAGAAGTCGGCATCACAGCCTTCCCATCCTACCCAACTCTCAACAAACGTGGTACCGCCGTAGAGACCATCGGTGAGCGCCTTGTCGGCAATAGACTGATAGCGCGGGGCTGGTGCCTGATGCCAGATGACCTTGGCCCCGGCAGCCTTGTTGGTGTTGGGACGGGGCAGGAAACGGCTACGATACAGGCGGCAGTAGTCTGTAGCCAGGTTGTTGCGCTCGTTGAGACTGGTGATGCCATAGCGGTTACAATGGTTCTCAAAGATATCGAGCTGTTCGCTGATACGGCGTGCGTCACCGCCCTGACGGGTACGCGCAATCTCAAGCTGACTGTAACGCAGGGGGAGACGGGCTGTCTGTACACGTCCCAGCAGCACCGAATCGGCCTGCACGGCAGCCTCTGCCTTGTCGAACAGCTCGTCGTAGACCTTCATCAGCCGGTCGTTGAGCATGCCATCCTTGTGCGAGATGGGCGAATCGTAGATCCACAGCGGCACATCGGCCGAGAGCAGCGCCCCCTGCTGCATCTGCAGGTAGCGATAGAGATGGGGAGCAGCCGCTCCATAGTAGCCCTGGAGGAAAGTCTGCATGAGCGAGTCGGCATCCTGATAGGGATTCCACATCAGTTTGGCATACATATACGCCCTCAGCTCTCCGAAATCGGTACCGCGCTGTCGCCCTCCGTTAGCTTGCTCAAACACCATCGTAGCATGGTGGCGGTGGAAGAGCTGGAGGTTGGGCTGGAGGATATGGAAGTTGGGGAATGGGGCCACCATGTTGTCGAAGTTGATGCCGTAATCCCACACGAATATGTTGTCGGATATACGCGACCAACCCTCCAGCGCGCTCACAAAGTCCCTGCCCGACGCATTGTCGGTGAGTGGCACCTCACGCTTGCAGTCTATGTCGCAGAGCATGATGTTCACATTCGGCAACGGCCGCACGTGCTTCGGCGGATGCATGCTGAAGAGATAGGCAAGGGTGGAAAACTGCTTGTCGGGGAATCGTTCGGCCAAGCGGTTGACAAAACGGATGAGCGATCCAGCAGGAGAGCCCTCGTAGGCATCGACCTTGCTGCACTCGGGGCACTGGCAGTAGGTGTTGTTGCCGTCGTTCTGGCTCACACTGATCATCTCCATGCCGGGATGGGCGCGGAAGATGGAATCTATCTTCTGCACAGCGAGCCGGAAAACATCCGGATTGGACAGGCACCACTGGCTATGCTCGCCGGGGCGGCGCTGCCCATTGATATACGAATAATACTCGGGATGCGACTTGCCGTAGACAGCCGCAGGCAGGATGCGGTTGAAGGTATGTACCCATAGGTTGCCGGCAAAGACCTCGTCGTGGCGGTTGAGCCGGAACCAACGTACATAGCGCGGATCCTCACAACCGTAACTGAACGTCTGACGGAACCGGAAAGCGGGTGTCTCTGCATGGCGGATGGCGGGCACCTGCAAGGTGGACGAAGGGGTCACGGTATAAGCTTCGTAGGCATAATAAGCCACACCCAACCACTGCTCGAGCAGGGTGGCCACCCCATAGATGGCACCCCTGCCGCCTCCCGACTGGATGTGCAGGTTGCCGTCGTGGCAGTGGAGCATGAATCCCTCATAACCAGCCTCGGTAGTAGGCTCGCCGATAACGACTGCGCCGCGCGACGGTTTTCCCTGTACGATGGGCAGGGAGGCCCCGGAGGTTTTCTGAATGAAGAAGTTGAGAAGTTCTGCGGCCTCACGGTTGGTCGCATTGTCGTCGGCCAGCACGATAGCAGCCTTGGCCTTGCCGCCTTTCACCAACGTGAGCTGCGCATGTGCCACAGCACACAGTCCAATGGCCACGGTCAAAACAAGGATTCGAAGTATACGGATCATACAAATAGGTTTTTGAGTTAATAGCAATCACGATTAAAAATCCGCCCACAGGCAGATATTTTTCACAAAGTTAGCCTTTTTGCAGCACTTAGGCAATTTTTTTCAGGTAAAAATGCCGCTGTTTCATAAATTTGAAGTATCTTTGCAACCGCAATCGGGATGTAGCGCAGTTGGTAGCGCACTACGTTCGGGACGTAGGGGTCGGGCGTTCGAGTCGCCTCATCCCGACAACGCAAGGTTGTCAATCGCAGGAGTTGGCCCTGCAACCGCTTAAAACAAGCTGACAATAAGTTCCTGACAGTCAGTACGTTGTAAAGCATGGTGGTCGAGTAATCGGCCACCTTTTCTTTTTGGCGTTCACGAAATTTTTGGCGTGTTTTTGGCGTGATAACATTATTTAACGAGCTATCGCCCCATTTATACTGAATTGAATTGTGTTAGTTTGCAAAATGATAGACTTACCATTTAACTATAATATAGCCTTTGATTTTTGTGACCTATACTACTTCTGTTATGAAACAGGTCTTCTGCAGGAACACCTGGTTCTCGGTCTCGAAGTTTCCGACGGCATCGTCAATCTGCTGTGTCGTGCCGTCGTGGTTGGCGTTGCTCAGCGCTGCCAGCCAGTTGGTAGGTAATGTTGGGCTCTCCATAATCCTTACTGTTTTTTGAAAGTTTGACATAAAGTGAATGGGTCACGAATTGTTATTTGAGTTTCATCTTCTCCATGAAGTCTGCGGGCAATGTCGGTGTATTAGCGTATTTGCGGCGTAGTGCTTCGCGGAGGTCGGTGTCTTTGAATGTAATCATGTTCTAATAAAATTTGATTCCGAGAATGTAATAATGAGGACTGTTTGGGGTAATGTCAGAGATATTACCGCAACAGCGGGTTACCTTATCCTCCGCATCATACCAGAATGAAGAATAATACACGAGTGGAATGAAGGTTTCCTTCTCTAATGGCGATGTGGATTCGAATGGATCCGACCTATATGAGTATATATACTTGTTTGCACTCTCCCAGTAGATTTGTTTGAGTTTCAATGAGGAA
>SFKY01000050.1 GCA_004554665.1 Bacteroidales bacterium | reverse complement strand
TAATAAAGGGTATAATTGCGCTTAAGCGCGTACTTAATAAAAGGCCAAATAATAAAGACAATAAAAGAGTATTTCTATTTAAATTCAATTCATGTATAATTAAAAATATAATAATAGCTAAAACCAAAAGAAAATTTGATATTAAATCACTTCTTACTATCACCTCATAAACAAATGAAGGAGATAATAATAGTAAAACTAAAGCTATAAATGAAATAGTATAATTCTTCCATTGTGCCAAATAATATAAAAATAAACCAGTAAAAAAGAATATTGATAAACCAACATTATTCATCAAATAAAATGGAAAATGAATAAGTTGCCATACTGGAAAAGGTGAACCATATCCGCCAAGATGCGTATGGGCTGAGTAAGGATAAACTAAACATATAAGATTATTCCACCAATTATGTATTGCTGACCATCTATCTACCTTAAGCGATAATGGATCTACACTATATTGTAATACAATTAGAATTGTTGTAATAAAAATAAATGTAATCCAAAAATGATGGGAACTTATTTTAATCGTATTCTTATTTACCTTGAAAAGTACAAAAATGACTGATAGTATATATAAACTACAGATAAAAAGAATTATTAATGGATTATCTGTAATTCTCATAGTATATTTAGATATAAATAAAACATTAATAACCAAATATACTATGAGTAATACAAGATAATGTATGTTTTTATTTATCATTCCTTAGCTCAGACTCAACATCTTCTCGATGGGTTTCACGGCATCTGCTGCGATGGCAGGATCCACTTCCACGCTGGGCCATTCATAGCGCAAGGTGTTGTAGATTTTGAGCAGCGTATTCATTTTCATGAATTCACACTCATTGCAGCTGCAACCCAGACTGCCCTCCGACATCTCTGGCGGCACGGCATAGAATGTCTTGTCGGGACATGTACGCTGCAGTTCGTGCAGGATACCAGCTTCTGTCGCCACGATATACTCGCGGGTGTCGTGCTGCTGCGCATAGTTGAGCATGGTGGCCGTACTGCCTTTTACATCGGCCACAGCCAGCACCGGAGCCTTGCATTCTAAGTGTGCCATGACGATGGCATCAGGGTGCTCGCGCTTGAGCTTGAGGATGGCATCGACAGAGAATTTCTCGTGTACATGGCAACCACCGTTCCAGAGAATCATCTGCCGGCCCGTCACACTGTTGATATAGTTGCCCAGATTGTAGTCGGGACCGAAAATCAGCTTCTCGTCTTGTGCGAATGATTCGATGACCTTCTTGGCATTGCCGCTGGTCACCACACAGTCGGTGAGGGCTTTGACAGCAGCTGTGGTGTTGACGTAGGAGATTACCTTGTAGCCCGGATGCTCGGCCTTGAATCGGGCCAAGTCCTCTGCCTTGCAGCTGTCGGCCAGCGAGCAGCCTGCATTGAGATCTGGGCACAGCACTGTCTTGTCCGGAGAGAGCAGCTTGCAGGTCTCTGCCATAAAATGCACGCCACACATCACCATCATCTTGGCGTCTGTGTCGGCGGCCTTGCGTGCCAGCGCCAGCGAGTCGCCCACAAAGTCGGCTATATCCTGTATATCGCCCACCGTATAGTAGTGGGCGAGGATGATAGCGTCTTTTTCCTTACAGAGACGGCGTATCTCTGTCTTCAGATCCACAGCCTCGCTCACTGGCTCGTCTATGTATCCTTTCTTGATCCATTCTTCTTTCAACATGACAATATCATTATAAGTTTTATATTCTTTTTTAAAAATAGGAATGATGTATATGATATGCCGTGGATTGGTGCAAAACTTTTAGCCATATCGCTTGGTTATTTCCTTATCCACGTCTTATGCCAACTTATCCACTATTGATACCAATTCTATCCTATTGATTTACAGTGGTAAATGATAGTTATACACATTTTCTCAATCTGTTGCAAAGTTAATAAGTTTATATCTTTTTTGGTGCAAAAATAGTGGAAAACTTGTTTAAAAGCCGATTATTTCTTGGTGGATATCCCATTTGTTGTGTTTCTCGTAGCCCCTGTGTGGATATTTCACACGTTTATTCCCGCTTTTTACACCACTTATCCACACGTTATCCACAGCTGTTTGTGGATAATAATATGGGCAGGGAGAAAAAATAATAGGGTTGTTATTTGATGATGTCCCTATTTTAGACTATCTTTGTCCCTGAATAGTTTTACCTCAGCGATAGATGATTATAGGATTAGATGCTAAGCGTATTGTCCGCAATGGCACTGGATTGGGCAGTTACGGCCGCACGTTGGTCAATGACCTTGCTGTCATTGTCCCTGATGACACTTGTCTGCGCCTCTATGCACCCGATGGGGGAGAGGAGCGATACAGAACTCAGGTAAACGAGTCTCCCCGTATAGAGATGGTATATCCGCATGGACGTGTATGCAAGAGTCTGTGGCGGTCGCGTGGCATTGTGGCCGACCTGTTGCGCGATGGGGTCAATCTGTATCATGGATTGTCGGGTGAGCTGCCGCTTACCATCCACAAGAGTGGTATCCGGTCGGTGGTCACCATCCACGACCTGATTTTCATGCGGCATCCTGAATACTACCATTGGTTGGATACCAAGATTTATGCGTGGAAGTTTCGTCAGACAGTGCGTGAGGCTGACCGTATCATTGCCATCAGCGAGTGTACCAAGCGCGATATTATCCACTATGGCGGGGTGGACCCGGACAAGATAGACTTGATATATCAGAGTTGCAGTACCCATTTTCATGTACGCGAAAGCGAGGACAAGCTGCAGGATGTGCATGCCCGGTACACGCTTCCCGCGCGTTATATCATTAATGTGGGAACCATTGAGCAGCGTAAGAATATACTTTTGGCTGTCAAGGCACTGCATTATTTGCCCGATGAGTTGTCATTGATTATCGTGGGACGTTCCACACCCTATGCCGAAACGGTACGGAAGTATGCCCAGACCCACGGACTTGCCCATCGTGTACGCATCTTGCACGGAGTGCCCAACACAGATTTGCCGGCCATCTACCAGATGGCTGAGGCGTGTGTCTATCCCTCCCGCTACGAGGGATTCGGCATTCCCATCATCGAGGCGATACAGAGCGGGTTGCCCGTCGTGGCATGTACGGGCAGTTGTCTGGAAGAAGCCGGAGGTCCTGATAGCCTTTATGTGCATCCTGACGACAGTCAGGGCATGGCAAATGCCATCTCGCAGGTACTCAAAGGTAGTTCGGGTCGCGAAAACCGTGTCGCACGGAGCATGGAATACGTCCACCGGTTTGAAGGCAACAATGTAGCCCGACAGGTTTGGGATGTTTATGAAAAACTGATGAGGTGAATCATCTTTTCCTATAATATAGTAAAGGACGGGAAAGAAAAAAATAAAGGAGGACCAACGCATCCATCGTCGTGGTCCTCCTTACTTGTTCATTTATCCCAAATTGGTCATTAGTGTTATGATGATAACTGTCTCTACGTTTTGAGGGCGCAATGGGGTTCCATTGTAACCGAAAAACGGAAAGGCAGATGACAAAAAGAAAGTTTGTTTGCGCATAATAGTCTAATGACCGATTTGGGATTATTTCAAGCTATCTTCTATCTTTTCTACCACCAGCTCGGGTGTGATGCCCGTCAGACAGGCATAGTCGCCCCGCAGGCAGGGTTTGTTGCCATAGATGGAGCACGGGCGGCAGGGCAAGTCTATCTGTATGGCATGGTCCCTGCGCTGTCTCCAGCCCATAAAACCTGCATAGGGATGTGTGGCACCCCACACACTTACCACAGGCGTGTCTACCAGTGAGGCTAGGTGCATGTTGGCCGAGTCCATCGACACCATGACATCGAGATGGCTCATCAGTATCAGTTCCTGTCTCAGTCCGTCCAGTAGGGACGAGGCGTTGACACATTGTTGGTGCGCTGCTGCTATCTCGTCGAGTTGCTGCTTCTCATGACTGCTGCCACCAAACAAGAAGATACGGTAATCGGCATGCCGCTGGCAGAGCTGTGCTATCACGCTTCGGATATGGGATAGGGGATAAATCTTGCCTTGATGGGCGGCAAAGGGAGCCACACCAATCCACTTTTCGCCGGTTGGCTTCTGCCCGATGCGGCCGTCGAGCAATGACAAGTCGCCACCTTCGGCGGGGAAGATGGATTGGAAGGACAAATCGACGGGGTAGCCCAACTGTGCCAGTACATCGGCATAATTCTGAAATGACGAAGGCTGCTGCACCAGTTGTTTACCCTGCTGTGCCACCAGCATCTTTTTCCCTTTACGGTGCTTGTCGATGTGTGCCACCTTGAACCTGTCGATATGAAACCGCATGCGCAGATACTTGGAGCGCAACACATCGTGGAAATCGGCGATGGCAGTAAACTTCTTGGCGGTGAGTCGGCGATAGAGCACATTGAGTCCATGCAGGCTGCGAGACTCTTTCTGGATGTCAGCCTCCATGAATCCTACGTTGGGAGCCAGATTCTCAAAAAAGGCGCGGGCAAATGGCTTGCTCAGTACCGTGATGCGCAGATGCGGGTACTGCTTGGCCAACGAGTAGACCACGGGCACCGTCATGGCCACGTCTCCCATCGCCGAGAACCGGATGATCAGTATATGCTCTGTCTTCACTTCTTGCCGTAGAGTATAGGATTGGTAGACGGATCGTTGTACATCTTCATCTGTCTGTACACTTTCATGTATTTGCGGCCCTCGGCAATATCGCCCAGCAGTTGGTCTATGGCCGTACTCAGGTCTACCTGCTGTTCCAGCAGCACATTGAGTTTGGCGCCACACTTCTGCTTGTGCTCCTCTGAGGCATCCTCGCGCTCGGCCTGCTCACGCATATGGTAAATCTTCAGGGCCAGGATGCTCAGTCTGTCTACTGCCCAGGCCGGACTCTCGGTATTGATGGTGGCGTCGGGACTTACGTTAACATCCGAATACTTCTGTCTGAAATAAGAATCGATTTGCTCTACCAGATCCGTACGGTCCTGATTGCTGCGGTCTATGCGTCGCTTGAGCTGTAGGGCTTCGATGGGGTCGATATGGGGGTCACGTATAATGTCTTCCAGATGCCACTGTACGGTGTCTATCCAGCACTTGAGATAAAGCCTGTTTTCTATCGATTCCCTGTCATAGGGATTGTTGATGGGTGTATCGACATCGTTTTTGATGTGGTAATCGCGAATGGCCTGATTAAAAATCTGGTTACATTGTGTGGTAAATGACATGATTATCGTTTTTAGTTAGTACAAATGATAAGTGCTTGGGCCACAATCGGTGGCCTCTCTTGGTTACAAAGATAGGATAAAAAGCAAGAAAAACAAAATTATTTCTTTATTTTTTATAGGTGTCCTTATTTTTTATCGGCGTGTGTTGTGGTTTTCACTTCTTTCTTTGCGCCATCCATTTGTCGTAACGTACATAGATACCGGCCAGCAAGGTACCCGATATGGAATGATAGGCACAGCTGATGGCACAGGGAACTACACAGAGTATGGCTTCGGGATGGGCCTGAAGCACTGTCTCGTTGGCAAAAAACGTGGTGGCCAATACCGTGGCCATGCCCGCATTCTGCATGCCCACCTCTATGGAGACGGTACGTTTCTTGGGCACACTGAACCGGAATAGACTGCCTACGCCATATCCGAGCAGATAACCGAGTGTGTTGTGGCAGAAGACCACGGCCATCATCAGTCCGAAGAGTCCTATACCGCTCAGCATGAGTTGGGGTTTCACCTGCGACACCACGCCGCCTACGATGAGTGCCAGACACGTGACGCTCAGTCCCGGCATAGATTGGCGCACACCGTCAAACCATTGGCGCTTGCCTGCCAGCCTGTTTGCCAGAAAACCCACACCTACGGGAATGATGGTGATGAGCAGTATGCCTCTGAACATGCCCCATGCGTCTACCTCGATACGGGTGTCGGCAATCCACCATACCAGCAGCGGTGTCATGATGGGTGCCAGCAGGGTAGAGGCGGTGGTCATGCCCACAGAGAAGGCCACGTCGCCCCTGCACAGATAAGACATGATGTTGCTCGATACACCGCCGGGGCAGCAGCCTACCAATATGATGCCGATGGCCAAATAGGGGTTCAGGCCAAACATCTCGGTGAGCAGATAGGCAATGATGGGCATGAGCGTATATTGCGCACAGGCTCCGATGAATATGTCTAACGGTCTGCTGAACAATATCCTGAAATCCTGGGTGGTGAGCGTCAGACCCATCGTAAGCATGATGATGCCCAGGATGACACTCGACACATCGCCACGTACCCATCCGAACACCTCAGGCCATGCAAATGCGATTACAGCTACCGCTATCACATAGACGGGTGCGTGGGCAGCCATGAGTGCGCTCGTCTGCTGAATCCAATTTTTCATACCATTACTAACTTGCCAATATGCTTTTTGCGATTACAAAATTATACATTCTTTATAAAATAGACAAGGATCTGTCTCTGTTTTTCATCGTTTGCGGTGGTGGTGACGGCAGATGGTGGGCGTACGGCAGTTGCCGTTCGGGCGTACAGCAACTGCCATTCGGGCGTATCGCAATTGGAAGACGGTCGTACGGCAGTTGCAGTACGGTGCCGAAATGCCTGCTGCAGCCTGCTGGAAGCATGTTCTGGGTACGTACACAATGCCTTGAAAAAAGATAAGCTAACGTTTCAAAAGCTATTTTATATCAATAGAAACGCCAAAAATATGCACAAACTATATACATGTGTGCAATATCAAGCGGTTTTTTCATCAAAAAATTTGCCAGAATGAATAAAAATTCGTTCCTTTGCAGCCAGAAATTGAGTTAGAAATTTATTATAAACAATTTAAAAGTTACAATTATGTCAGAAATTGAAAGCAAAGTAGTAGCTATTATCGTAGACAAACTCGGTGTAGATGAGGCAGATGTAAAGGCTGAAGCAAGCTTCACCAATGACCTCGGTGCTGATTCACTGGATACAGTAGAGCTGATTATGGAGTTCGAGAAGGAGTTTGGTATCTCTATCCCCGATGACAAGGCTGAGACTATCCAGACTGTAGGCGACGCTATTAGCTATATCGAAGGAAACGTAAAGTAAATGGAATTAAAAAGAGTAGTAGTAACAGGTTTAGGCGCCGTGACGCCGCTGGGCAATAGCGCAGAGGAGACATGGGAAGCCATGTTGGCCGGTAAGAGCGGTGCCGCACCCATTACACAATTCGACGCATCCAAGTTTAAAACACAATTTGCCTGCGAGGTCAAGAATCTCAATGTCAATGAGTGGATTGACCGCAAGGAGGCCCGCAAACTCGACCGCTACGCCCAGTTGGCCCTTATCTCGGCCATTCAGGGTGTAAAGGATGCCGGTATCGATCTGGAGAATGAAGACAAGGATCGTATCGGCGTGGTTTACGGTGTTGGTATCGGTGGTATCAAGACTTTTGAGGACGAGGTGAGCTACTATGGCGCACACAAGGAGGACGGTCCCAAGTTTAATCCGTTCTTCATCCCCAAGATGATTGCCGATATCGCTTCAGGCCATATCTCTATCCTCTTCGGATTCCGTGGCCCCAACTATACCACCACGTCGGCTTGCGCCTCTTCGAGCAACGCATTGGCAGACGCCTTCAACCTCATTCGTCTGGGCAAGGCCAACATCATCGTCAGCGGAGGTGCCGAGAGTGCCATCTGCGCTTGCGGTGTCGGCGGATTCAACGCCATGAAAGCCCTGTCTACACGCAATGACGATCCCGAGCACGCTTCAAGGCCGTTTAGTGCCAGCCGCGACGGATTCATCATGGGCGAGGGTGCCGGCTGTTTGATACTGGAAGAGTTGGAGCATGCCAAGGCCCGTGGTGCCAAGATTTATGCCGAGATGGTAGGTGAGGGTGAGAGTGCCGACGCACATCACATCACAGCCTCACATCCGGAAGGTCTGGGTGCCAAGTTGGTGATGGAAGCCGCACTTCAGGATGCCGGACTGAAACCGGAGGATATCGACTATATCAATGTCCACGGTACATCCACCCACGTGGGTGATATCTCTGAGGCCAAGGCCATCAAGGCTGTCTTTGGAGATGCTGCCTACAAGTTGAACATCTCGTCTACCAAGTCTATGACGGGTCACTTGCTGGGTGCTGCCGGTGCTGTAGAGGCAATGGCTTGTGTGTTGAGCGTAAAGAACGATATTGTGCCGCCTACCATCAACCACGAGGAGGGCGACGAGGATCCCGAGTTGGATTACAATCTCAACTTCACCTTCAACCAGGCACAGAAACGCGAGGTGCGTGCCGCCATCAGTAACACATTTGGTTTTGGTGGACACAATGCTTGCGTAGTATTCAAGAAGTATGCTGAATAACATTATTGACAGGATAAAGCTCTCTTTCCGCAAGGATAAGGAGCTTTATTTGTCTTTGTACCAAATCATCGGATTCTATCCCCACGATATCAGTTATTACAAGATGGCCTTGATGCACAAGAGCATCATGCACCGCAACAAGAAAGGGAAGCCAGTGAACAATGAGCGGCTCGAATTTCTTGGCGACGCCATCCTCGATGCCATCGTGGGCGACATCGTCTATCAGCATTTTCCCGGTAAGCGGGAGGGATTTCTCACCAATACCCGTTCCAAACTGGTACAGCGCGATACACTCAACAAGTTGTCGCAGGAGATGGGTATCAACCAGCTCATCCTCTCCAACGGACACAGTTCGTCGCACAACAGCTATATGGGCGGCAACGCCTTCGAGGCGCTGGTGGGTGCCATCTATCTCGACCAGGGATATGATGCGTGCATGAAATTCATGAAGAATCGCATCCTGTCGAAGATGATCAACATCGACAAGCTGGCCTATAAGGAAGTGAACTTTAAGAGCAAACTCATCGAGTGGAGCCAGAAAAATCGCGTAAAAATCGAATTTAAGCTCCTTCAGCAGCGAGTGGAGAAAGGCGGTAGCCCTGTCTTCAGCTATCAGGTGATACTGGAGACCGTAGAGGGATGCAGTGGGCAAGGCTACAGCAAGAAGGAGAGCCAGCAGATAGCGGCCAAACTCACGCTGGAGAAACTCAAGCGCGAACCACAGTTTATAGACTGCATCTTCGATGCCAAGGCCAACCGTACCAAAATGGAGGAGGAGCCTGTGGAGAAGGTGCCTGACACGGAGGAGAAGGACGATTTTATCATTGTGAGCCAATCTTTTGAGGACGATGGCCGTGAAGATAGCGTGCAGGCTCCCTCTCGTCGTGAACAAGCGGTGGCGGAAGAGACAGAAACCGATGAAGACAATGAGTTTGACCTGAGCGATATCAGTGCCAAGGCCATGAGTCGCGAGGAAATCATTGCTGCTGCCGAGGCCGAAGCCTTTGGCGAAGCCCGGTAGATACAGCCTACAGACCATAAAGATAAAGGAGTAAGGGAAAATGGATAGCCGTTTTTTCTCTTACTCCTTTATCTTTTTTGTTTTATCACTTGCATACACTAAAATGATTTGTTATCTATGTAACCATTATGAATATTACGTAACGTAAAATCAATAATGGTGTAAGTGCTTATGATACAACTAAAAATCGATCATTAGTCAATATTTTAGCTGACTCTAATGGCGGTTTTCCATAAAAGCAATACGGGCAAGAAACCACGTAGTTTCTTGCCCGTAATAGTAAGTATCTGCTATGTGGCAGTTTATTTCCCGCACTTCTGCTTGAGTGGGCATCCTGTGCCGTCGAAGCAGTGGGTACAGATTTTTTCCTTAGGAAGGCCGATAGACTTGACCAGCGTCTCAATCTTGTTGAATTTCAGTGAAGAGAGCCCAAGTCTCTTGGCAATCTCATCCACCATGCGCTTGTATTCGGGTGAGTCGGTTTTGGTGTACCGCTGCAGCAATTCCTCGCTGTTGGCTTCGCCCTCAAAGTCGTTGATGATACGACGTGTAATGAGTTCCATATCACTCTTGGAGGAAGTGAAGCCAATAAACGGACATCCGTAAACCAAGGGTGGGCAGGAGATACGGCCGTGTACCTCTCGGGCACCATACTCGTAAAACATGCGGACATTGTCGCGCAACTGGGTACCTCTGACGATCGAATCGTCACAGAAGACCACACGCTCTCCCGTGAGAATGCTGCGGTTGGGGATGAGCTTCATCTTGGCGACAAGATCGCGGCGCGATTGGCTTGACGGTGTAAACGACCGAGGCCATGTGGGGGTGTATTTCAGCACCGCCCGCTTGTAGGGGATGTGGTGCCCCTCGGCGTAACCCAGTGCCATGCCCACGCCCGAGTCGGGAATACCGCAGACCAGGTCGGCTTCGGTATCGTCTTCCTCACCCATCATGCGGCCATTGGTCTCGCGTACATATTCCACGTTGATGCCCTCGTATTCGCTTGTGGGGAATCCGTAGTACACCCACAGGAAGGAGCAAATCTGCTGTTGCTCCTGAGGCTCCTGCATCACCTCTATGCCGTCGGCGGTGAGGCGTACAATCTCGCCGGGGCCTACATCGCGTACACGTCGGTAGTCAAGGTTGGGGAAAGAGGCAGTTTCGCTGGTCACGGCGTAAGCACCTTCTTTCTGTCCGATGACAATAGGAGTGCGTCCCCATCTGTCGCGGGCGGCAATGATTCCGTCCTCGGTGAGAATGAGCAGGGAGCACGAGCCGTCTATCCTGTCGAACAGTCTGTTGATACCTTCTGTAAACGTGTTGCCCATGTTGATGGTGAGTGCCACCAGTTCCGTCTGGTTAATCTTGTTGGCAGACATCTCACTCAGGTGCATGCGCTGCGCCAAGAGTTCATCGGCAATCTCGCGGAGGTTGTTGATCTTGGCTACTGTCACTACAGCATAGCGTCCAAGATGCGAATTGACGATGATAGGCTGCGGGTCGGTGTCGCTGATGACACCCAAGCCCTTGTTGCCATAAAACTTGTCGAGTTCGTCTTCAAACTTAGATCTGAAATAGTCGCGTTCCAGATTGTGTATGGAGCGGCAAAAGCCGCGTTCGTTATCCAGTGTAACCATACCTGCGCGCTTGGTGCCGAGGTGTGAATTGTAATCGGTGCCGTAAAACAGGTCGTTCACGCAATCGCTCTTAGCGATGGTTCCAAAAAAGCCGCCCATTGTGTAAATGAAACTTTATGTTCGTGTAATATTTCCGGGTGCAAAGGTAAAAACAGTTTGATAATTATACAAGAAATCTCCGCTTTTTTTGATGCCATATGCGTTCTTTATGCATTACTTGTTAAAGACCTGACACGATTAAGGGTAAGGAATTTAGTCGTTCTAACCAGGTATTCATTCGTAAACTGTATTTAGTTTCTTCACAAATGTCTAATCAGCAGGCAATATAAAGACATTTGTCACTTTTTATTTGCCTTTTCCAATTTTTTATGTAATTTTGTTGCATGTAAAAATATATAACCCATAAATAAAGACAATGATGGATAAAATAAAGATGGATTTTGCATCCAAGCTCCTTGACATCAAGGCAATCAAGCTGCAACCGAAAGACCCGTTTACTTGGGCTTCCGGATGGAAATCACCTTTCTATTGTGACAACCGCAAGACCCTTTCGTTCCCCGAAGTGCGTAGTTATGTAAAGCTGGAGCTGGTGCATGCCATTCTGGCCAATTTCCCTGAGGCTACTGCCGTGGCAGGTGTGGCCACAGGAGCCATTGCGCAGGGTGCGTTGGTGGCCGATGAGCTGAATCTGCCTTTCTGCTACGTGCGCTCGAAACCCAAAGACCACGGTATGGGAAATCTGATTGAGGGCCAGTTGCCCGAAGGAGCCAAGGTAGTGGTGGTAGAAGACCTTATCTCTACGGGCGGCAGCTCGCTCAAGGCTGTGGAGGCGCTGCGCCAGGCCGGCTTTGAGGTAGTGGGTATGGTAGCTTCGTACACCTACGGGTTCCCGGTAGCCGAGGAAGCATTTGCCGCAGCCCAGGTGAAGCTTGTCACCCTGACCGACTATGAGCATGTGGTGAGCAAGGCTTTGGAGACTGGCTACATAGCTGCCGAGGATGTAGAGACCCTGCACCGCTGGCGCAAGGATCCGGCACACTATTCACTCTGATTGGCACCACGAATATGAGCAGTAAGTTTGAGAGTAGCGTACGCGAGATACCCCACTCGCAGACGTCGGTGTACCGTTGTCTCAGCGATTTGAGCCATCTGGAGCGTATCCGCGACAGGATACCGCAAGACAAGATAGAAGATTTCTCGTTCGACAGCGACCATATCGCCATCAAGGCACCGATGGTGGGCGAGATCAGGCTCCACATTGTGGACCGCGAGGAGCCAAAGACCATCAAGTTTGAGACCGAACAGAGTCCTTTACCCTTCAATTTCTGGATACAGCTGTTGCCGCTGACAGAGACTTCGTGCAAGATGAAGCTCACCATCAAGGCCGAGCTGAATCCCTTTATCAAGGGAATGGTGCAGAAACCGTTGCAGGAGGGAATTGAGAAGATTGCCGACGTGCTGCAGATGATTAATTACGAGTAATAGAACGAGATGAACAAACTCTGGGAGAAAGACTTTGAGGTTAATAAAGAGATAGAGCGGTTTACCGTAGGACGTGACCGCGAGCTCGACTTGTATCTGGCCAAGTACGATGTGATGGGCTCGATGGCCCATATCACCATGCTTGAGTCGATAGGACTGTTGGAAGCCGATGAGCTGGGTCCGTTGCTGGCCGAGCTCCGCAATATCTACCGGCTGGCCGAGCAAGGGCAGTTTGTCATAGAAGACGGAGTGGAGGATGTACACTCACAAGTGGAACTGATGTTGACCCGCAAGCTGGGCGATATGGGCAAGAAGATTCATTCGGGCAGGTCGCGCAACGACCAGGTGCTGGTCGATCTCAAGCTCTTCACACGCCATGAACTGATGGAGGTGGTGGAGGGTGTCAAGAGCCTGTTTGATGAGTTGCAGCAGCAGAGCGAACGTTACCGCGATGTGCTCATGCCAGGCTATACGCATCTGCAGATAGCCATGCCGTCGAGCTTCGGACTGTGGTTTGGAGCCTATGCCGAGTCGCTGGCCGACGACATGCTCTTCTTGCAGGCTGCCTATCGCATGACCAATCGCAATCCGCTCGGTTCGGCAGCAGGCTACGGTTCGTCGTTCCCGCTCAACCGTACCCTGACCACGCAGCTACTGGGCTTCGATACGATGGACTACAATGTGGTTTATGCCCAGATGGGTCGTGGCAAGATGGAGCGCAATGTGGCCTTTGCCTTGGCCACGGTGGCCGGGACAGTGGCCAAGATGGCCTTTGATGCCTGTCTGTTCAACAGCCAGAACTTCAACTTCGTCAAACTGCCCAAGGAGTGTACCACGGGGTCGAGCATCATGCCTCATAAGAAGAATCCCGATGTGTTTGAACTCATCCGTGCCAAATGCAACAAGCTGCAGAGTCTGCCGCAGCAGATTATGCTCATCATGAATAATCTGCCTGTGGGCTACTTCCGCGACCTGCAGATCATCAAGGAGGTGTTCCTGCCTGCCTTTGAGGAGATGAAGGACTGCCTGCAGATGGCTGCCTACATCATCAACAAGATGACGGTAAACGAGCATATACTCGACAATGCCCTCTACGACCCCATGTTCTCGGTGGAGGAGGTCAACCGTCTGGCAGCGGCTGGCATGCCGTTCCGCGATGCCTATAAGAAAGTGGGACTGGAGATAGAAGCCGGCACTTTCTGTGCCGACCGCAACATCCACCACACCCACGAGGGATCTATGGGCAACTTGTGCAATGAGCAGGTGGCCGCCCTGATGCAGGAGACACTATGCGGATTCCACTTTGAGCAGGTGACCGAGGCCGAACGAAAACTGGTTGAGGGATGACAAAGCGTGTAGCCCATATCCTGATGGTGGCAGCCGTCTGGGCGATGCTCGGTGCCTGCGGCGATACCGAGTTCAGATACAGCAACTATCATTGCAATCTGACCCTCGACAATGCCATCCACCAAGATGCTACACTGGCCTCGGCGATGGATTCCAATGCTCCGGGTACCTTTTGTGCCATCGGCTGCAAGATGGAGGGCGGTGCCAAGTATTTCACGTTCCGCAATAGCCACGGAGCCTCTACGCAGAGCATCTTCAAGGCTATCGACGACCGTCTGGAGAGCCAGCTCCATCTGGGCTTTAACGGCACGGTCATCGTGGGTTACGGCAATATGGACTACCCTGCCCCCTTCTATGCTTACGATGGTGAGTGCCCCAACTGCTTCAGTCCTGATGCGCTGCCCGTGCGCAGCTATCCGCTCAGCATGTCTGCTGCCGGCATCGCCACCTGTGGCACCTGCAAGCGGCAGTACAACCTCAATCTGGAGGGAATGGTGGTAAGCGGAGGCGGCAAGCCGCTCACGCTCTATCGGGCATCGACCACCGGGCCTACGGGCAAGTTGCAGGTATATTGACCGGCATCGTCGAGCATCTCTTATCGTATATTTTCAGGACTGCCTATAGTTACCGTCATGGCATGAGCGACGGTGGCTATAGGCAGTATTTGTTATCGTATGTAAGAGCTAAACGTGGCGTTTAGTCCACCTAAATGCCATGATTAGCTCCGTAAAGGTGGCATTTAGGTTTGCTGTATGTCATCAGGGGGGCATATTGTGGGGCCGGCTAAAAACTCCCGTACGCGTTCATTATATTAAATTGTGCAAAAAACTTTGCTAATTCGACATTTTCACGTAACTTTGCACCTCGAATTATCCAAGCATGCGGCAATAGCTCAGTTGGTAGAGCACGACCTTGCCAAGGTCGGGGTCGCGAGTTCGAGTCTCGTTTGCCGCTCCAGTTATACTAAAACATGGTTTGCCGCAATGGTGGAATTGGTAGACACGAGGGACTTAAAATCCCTTGGCCAGTAATGGCTGTGCGGGTTCGAGTCCCGCTCGCGGCACAGAAATAAACTTTTTTATTCATTATGCGCAAAAATCTATTTTTTTCTTTATCAGCATGTTCGCTGCTGATGCTCTCTTCTTGCTCGAAGATGGGTCCTTTGTCTGCGGACAACTTTTCAGTAACCCCGACACCCCTTGAGACACAGGCCGGACAGGTGCCTGCAACAATCAACGGTACTTTCCCCGAGAAGTATATGAAGAAGAAGGCCGTGGTTACAGTTACTCCTGAGCTGCGCTATGCAGACGGCAAGGTAAAGCAGGGTACCAGCGCCACATTCCAGGGCGAGAAGGTGATGGGCAACGATCAGGTAATCTCTTACCGTATGGGTGGCCATTACACCATGAAGACCGTATTCGGTTATGAAGACGAGATGCACAAGAGCGATATGTACCTCACATTCAAGGCCAGAAAAGGCAAGAAGGCTGTGGAGATTCCTGCCGTAAAGGTAAGCTACGGAATCATCGCTACCTCTGAACTCTATAAGAAGGCGCTGATGAACGCTGGCGGTTGCATCGCCCCCGACTCTTTCCAGCGTGTCAAGGAGCGCAAGCAGGAAGCTAACATCAAGTTCCTCATCAATCAGGCCAACCTCCGCAAGAGCGAGCTCAAGAACAACTCTGTACAGGAGTTTGTACGCATGCTCCAGCAGATCAACGCCGACCGCGAGGGTCTCAATCTCCAGAACGTAGAGGTGCTGGCTTATGCTTCTCCTGAGGGTGGTTTCGCTTTCAACGACAAGCTGGCCAACAAGCGTCAGAATACATCAGAGGGCTATGTGAAAAATCAGATGAAGAAGACCGGCGTAGAGGGAAATATCGATGCCCACTATACCGCTCAGGACTGGGATGGTTTCCAGAAGCTCGTTCAGGCAAGCAACATTCAGGACAAGGATGTCATCTTGCGTGTGCTCAACATGTACAAGGATCCGCAGGAGCGTGAGCAGCAGATCCGCAACATGAGCGAAGGCTTCCGTGAGCTGGCCGACGGCATTCTTCCCGAGCTCCGTCGTGCCCGCCTGATTATCAACTACGAGACCATCGGCCGCAGCGACGAGCAGATTCAGGAGCAGTACAAGACCGACGCTACCAAACTGTCGGCTGAGGAGCTGCTGTATGCCGCCACATTGGAGGACAACGCCGCCAAGCAGGAGGATATCTACAAGACAGCTGCCAAGTACTATGACAAGGACTACCGTGCTTACAACAACCTTGCTGTCCTCGCCTTCAACCGTGGCGACGAGGCCAAGGCCAAGGAGTACATCCGTCAGGCTCTGAGCAAGAATGCCAACGCTCCCGAGGCCAATGCCAACCTGGGCCTTATCGCCCTGAAGAATGGCAACATCCAGGAGGCTGAGGCTTATATCGCCAAGGCTGCTGAAGCTAACGGCATCAACCAGGCGCTCGGCAATCTCAGCATTGCAAAGGGCAACTACGCACAGGCTGAGCAGTATTTCAAGGACAGCTACAACAACAGCGCTGCGCTGGCACAGATTCTTAACAAGAACTATGCTGCTGCCAAGGCTACACTCAACAATATCAAGAATGCAGACGGACTGACCAGCTACCTGCACGCCATCACCAGCGCACGTCAGGGCAACAAGTATGCTACACAGTCTTATCTGAAGGAAGCTCTCCAGAAAGATTCATCACTCAGCAACTACGCTGCAGAGGATCTGGAGTTTGCCAATATGAAATGAGAAAACTGACAACGCTTATATTACTCACCCTGGTTCTTGTGGGATGTGGTACTGCCGGAAACCGATTCAAGGTCGAAGGCAGAATCCTCAACATGAACCAAGGTGAGTTTTATGTTTATAGCCTCGACGGAAGTGTCAATGGTATTGATACCGTCAGGGTAGACGGAGGCCGCTTGGCCTACGAGACGGTGTGTGAGCGGCCTACAACGCTCATCATGGTGTTTCCCAACTTTTCGGAGCAGCCTATCTTTGCCGAACCGGGCAAGACGGTGAAGCTCTCGGCCGATGCCTCGCACCTCAAGGAGCTCGAGGTGACCGGAACCGACGAGAACAAGCTGATGAACAAGTTTCGCAAGCAGTTAGCAGCTGCCTCGCCGCCTGAGGTGGCGAAGTATGCGGAACAGTTTGTGCTCGACCATCCCGAGTCGGCCGTCAGTGTGTATATCACGAGAAAGTATTTTATCGTCACGGCACAGCCTGACTATAAGAAGGCGGTCAAGCTGCTCAAGGCCATGCGTCAGGCACAGCCCAAGAACGGCATGCTCGCACAGTATGAGCGGCAACTGGCCTCGTTGGGGAAAATCCGGAAGGGCAAACCGCTGCCTGCGTTCTCGGTCAAGGACATTTATGGCAAGACCGTCACCAACGCCTCGCTCAAGGGACATACGGCTGTGGTCACCGTTTGGGCCACATGGAACTATGACAGCCAGAGTTTCCAGCGCCGGCTTCAGGATCTGTACAGGCGGGCCAACGGTAAGCTGAAAATTGTCAGCATCTGCCTCGACCCGAGTGTCACACAGTGCAAGCGCAATATGGAGCGCGACTCTGTGAAGTGGTCCGTCATCTGCGATGGCAACATGCTCGAGACCCCGGTGCTGCAGACACTCGGGCTACACGAGATTCCCGACAATATCCTGCTGCAAGATGGACTTGTGGTGGACAAGGGAATGAAAATCAAAGACCTGCAAAAACGAATCGAAAGCCTTATCTAAAGGTTTTCGATTATTATATATAGCTTTTTTTACGATGCTGGTAAAAACTTATTGTGCAGCCGTCAATGGCCTCCATGTGACGACTGTTACCATAGAGGTGAATCTCAACAGAGGCGTCATGTATCATCTTACCGGACTGGGCGACTCTGCCGTGAAGGAGGGCAAGGACCGTATCGCCGCTGCGATGCAGAACAATGGTTACCGGTTTCCCGTAGCCGACCTTACCATCAATATGGCACCCGCTAACCTGCGCAAGGAGGGCAGCAGCTTCGACTTGCCGCTCGCCATCGCCATCCTGACCGCCGCGGGGAGCATCAAGACCGACCTGCTGGACCAGTACATGATGGTGGGCGAGCTGAGCCTCGACGGCACACTGCAGCCTGTGAAGGGCGCACTGCCCATTGCCATCCGCGCAAGAAAGGAGAAGTTTAAGGGACTGATCGTTCCCAAGCAGAATGTACGCGAGGCGGCGGTGGTCAACAATCTCGATGTGTACGGCATGGAAAACATGGCCGACGTCATCGCCTTCCTGACCGGCATGAAGCAGTTTGAACCTACCATCATCGATACCCGACGCGAGTTTTACGAACAGCAATACCACTTCGACATCGATTTCTCCGACGTGCGGGGACAAGACAACGTGAAGCGAGCGTTGGAAGTAGCGGCCGCAGGTTCGCACAATGTCATCCTCATCGGCCCTCCCGGTTCCGGCAAGTCTATGATGGCCAAGCGTTTCCCTACCATCATGCCGCCCCTTACGCTGGCGGAGAGCTTGGAGACCACACAGATACACTCCGTGGCCGGCAAACTGGGCAAGGACACCTCGCTCATCGGGCAGCGTCCGTTTCGTAGTCCCCACCACACGATATCCGAAGTGGCGCTTGTGGGAGGCGGAAGCAATCCGCTGCCGGGTGAGATAAGTCTGGCACACAATGGTGTGCTCTTCGCAGACGAGTTGCCCGAATTCAACAAGCGCACCCTTGAGGTGCTCCGGCAGCCGCTCGAAGACCGCAAGATCACCATCAGCCGCGCCAAGTACAGCATCGAGTACCCCTGCAACTTCCAGTTTATCGCCTCCATGAATCCCTGTCCCTGCGGATATTACGGCGACCCCACCCATCACTGCCATTGTCTGCCCGGCCAGATACAGCGCTACTTGGGCAAGATCAGCGGCCCGCTGCTCGACCGTATCGATATCCAGTGCCAGATCATGCCGGTACCCTTCAAGGACATCTCACAGGCCGCGCCCGGCGAGTCGAGTGCCGCCATCAGGGAGCGTGTCATCCGGGCACGGGAGATACAGACCGAGCGGTTCAAGGATTTTAAAGGCATCTATTGCAACGCCCAAATGACTGAGCGCATGATACACCTGTTTGCCGAGCCCGACGCAGCCGGATTCGATATGCTCCGCATGGCGATGGAGCGTCTGCGCCTTTCGGCCCGCGCCTACAGCCGCATCCTCAAGGTGGCCCGCACCATAGCCGACCTTGCCGCCTCTCAGCAGGTGCAGCAAGCCCATATCGCCGAGGCCATCAGCTACCGCCAGCTCGACTGGGGCGACTGGGCAGAGCGGGGAACCACTACCCATCCCTAACGCAAACATGGCATTTACGGGTGCTAAATGCCATGATTAGCGTCGTAAAGGTGGCATTTAGCCCTGCCAACTGCCTTAGCCTTTCCGGTAGGTTGACACTTTACGCAATACGGCCGCGCTATCCTGTAATAGGGAGCGCGGCCGTATAATGTCCAAAAGATAATGTTATCTGTCTCGGTCAGTTACTCTTCCCAACCTGTCCACGGGTCAAAACCTGCGGGAGTGTCGTCGTTGTCGTCTTCCCAAACCTGGATGCCCCAAGGATTCTCTTTGGCATCTGCCCATGGAGACTGCTTTGAATCTGCCATCAGATATGCCTCGTGGATCATGTTGATGTTTTCTGTTCTCGGCTTACTATATGTTGCTTTCATTTTTCCTGTACTTTAAAGAGTTATTTACTTTACTGCTACTTTCTTGTCGTTGACGATATAGATGCCTGCAGGTACATTCACCGTGCGGGTCTCGCCGGCTTTGAGCGTACATCTTTCTACAGTCTGTCCATTTACCGCGCGCACATTTACTGTAATGTCAGCAAAGGCTGTAATGGTGAGCGATCCAGAACCGGAAGCGAAGCCAAAGGGTCTGTCTTCATTGCCGGTGGTGATGTCTGAGATACCTGTGATGTCGCTGTTGGGCTCCAATGAGATATTCATGTACCGTGCTTGTGCTACACCTGCATAGTCATAATATGTTCTGAACGGCATGACATATACGTAATCGGATGTCTTCAGGTTGAGAGACGATACGAAGAGGTCTTTGGCGAAATAGAAGTAGCCATTGTCCTTCTCCAACTGTACGCCATTGAGTGTGCCGTGCTGTACAAAGGAAACCTGTGCCGAGCCCAGTGTTCCCTCTGCAGTCTCGCCATCCAGTGATGCAGGAGTCTTGATGATGCTGGCACCGTGCTGACGGGCTACGAAGAGGATATTAGAGTTCTCATCCTTGGTCTCATAGCTGTTGATGGTCACCAGATAGGGCTTGTTCGATTCTGTTGCCAGCATGCCACTCAGCGCCTCGAAGTGACCTGTCACCTTGTAGTCGTAGTTCTCTGTCTGTGTCGGGGCAGAGAGTGCGTTGTTGCGTTGCATCTTATAGAATGTGAATTCGCTCTTTCCGTCATCGTTGGTGTGTGTACCATTCTCGTCAATGGCCATGGTAAACGGAAGCACCAGTGAGGCATACTGCACGACACCATTGTTGTTGGTGATTTCACGGGTGTACTGTGCATAGTTGTTGGCATCGATACGGATGTCGTAGGGTGCGTAGAACGGCTTCTTGTCGGCCAGTACGATATTGTTTTCGGCCTTGAAGTCGCCCGAAACCGTCTTAGAAGCCAAGTTGTCGAGGCTGTAAGTGGCGCCCTGCGGCAGATAGATCATGGCGTTGGTGCCTATCAGGTTCTTGATATCCTCTATCTTGCCCCATTTTGGGTCGGTGCCATAGAGTACGGCGTTGAGGCCGCTGGCATCTACATAGAGTATATGCTTGGCATCTACCGGAGCCACCTTGTTGTCAACGTCTGCGTTGATTTGGTCTACAATCTGCTTGGCGAAGAGATAGCCCTTTCCGGCTTCTACCTCGGTATTTTCATTCTTGTTCTTGGCACCTACCTTCACGCCGTAGTAAGCATTGGGATCGAATCCGCTTGCCAACATGGCGTTGTCATACACCTTCACGTAGGTAAGAGCAGGCTCATACTCCTCGGTAGAGAGCTTGATATTGGTGGTATAGTATGCGTAGAACGCATGACGCGGTGTAGTGGTGGGCGCGATGTTGTAGCGTGTCTCATCTACTACCATCAGATATACGTTCTTTTCATTGCCATTAGCAAGCTGAATTTCCTGGAATTCTCCGCCTTGGGCAGCATACTTGCTGTTAGAGTAGCGGAATTCCTCGTAATAGAATGTTTCAGTGCTTTGAGAGGTTCCAGCCTTAAACTTATCCGAGTTGTTCACCTTAAAGGCCTGGGTACCTGTTACAGCCACAGCCACCTTCTTGGTGTAGTCGTCGTAGTTGGCTGCATCAGCGCGATGTGCCTGCAGGTTCTCGCCGATGAAGTTGTAATAGTAGGAATTTACGAAGTTATAGCGTGAATTGCCAGTGCTGCTGAGCTGCGGGCCATAAGTGTTATCCGCTTTCTTACAAGTCAGGTTGTCGAATGAGAACTGGATGGTCTTCTGTGCGAAGTTGACGGGAACCTTGAAGTCTATCAGTCCATTGCCGATGGCAAAGTCGTCTGCCAGATACTGCTGAGAGATGGTCTGCTCGTTATCCAACTGCTTGGCAACCACGTCTACCTTAGAGATATAGGGGTTGAGCGCCTCCAATGTCAGTTCTGCATAGAGATAAGCAGTAGCGTTGTTAGCGAGTCCGGAAACTTCAAACTTAATGGCGTCATTGTTCAGGCCGGTCACTTCCAGTGTACCGTTGGCGTTATTTTCATTTACAGTAGCACTTTGAGCCACGGTCTGACCATCCTTGTCATACAGGTTGACAGTGTATGATGAGGCTTCTGCTTTGCCAGTGCTTACGAGAACGGCACGGGT